>JAKATE010000004.1 GCA_021828085.1 Thermoplasmata archaeon
CCTCCTGCCCGGGATAGACCCCGATGCCGTCCACCAGGTCCCCCGCGAGGACCAGATAATCGAGCCTCTCGGCGAGTTCCGGGGCCGGCCCGCGTCCTTTCAGGAACTCGACCAGGTCGAGCCAGGCTTCCGTGAGGAAGCCCTTCGAGCCGAGGTGGAGGTCGGAGAGGAAGAGGGCGCGCGAGGGGACCTCGGCCGTCCGGGGCCGGCGCACCAGCGGGACGTCCGGGCGGTACACGGCACGGGCGAGGGCGAGGCTCCCCGCACCCCGGGGGGGAAGCACGCGCAGTCCGAGCATCTCGTCGGGAAGGTAGGTCTCCTTCGCCTCCGGCAGCTCCTTCGGGACCAGGACCTTCACGCTCCCGCTGTCGTCCTCGACCTCGAGCAGGAGGTGATGCGAGCGCGCCGAGATCTCCGCGTCGACGACCATTCCGATGAGGGCGGTCTCCCCCCGGGCCTGGGCGAGGGACGCGATGGGCTGGGGATGGGAGAGCTCCGGGCGGTTGCGCAGGATGCGGGCGAGGTGGCGGAAGCGCGCGTGGAGGAGCGAGGAGACCCCTTCGAGCGGGGTGGAGCTCCCCTTGCGTTCCTCCGCGCTCAGCCGACAGAAACCGGAAGGCCCGGGGGGTCGCGCACTTGCCGGAACGCGTGGAGCGGCGAGGGGGAGCGCGGGAGGGGCCTCCTCCCCGAGGGAGAGGACGAGGGCCTCGCTGATCAGGGGGGCGCTCTCGCTCGAGCCGGCGAGGAGGCGGCGGGAGAGCTCCCAGGGGGAAGGGCTCTGGAGGATCCGCTGGAGCGCGGCCTCCTCCACGAGCCGGGCCTGCGCGTCGAAGTAGCGGAGGAGCTCCTCGCGAAGGGGAACTTCCCTGGAGCCGGCCGGCCCGAGGCCGGGCTTTGCCTCCGGGGGACCGGCGAAGGTCAAGAACGCTCGCCCGGAAGGGCCAAGCGTCGCCGCGCTATTTCAAAGCGACCGGGGGGACCGTGCGCGCCCCGCGCCGGGGGTGCCCGCCTCAGGACCGATAGGCTTCCTTGGTCTCGGTGGCGCCCTTCGGATAGTGCTCCTTCAGATGGTCGGTGAGCACAGCCGGGTCGTTCTTCACGTGGCTGGTGTACCAGGCCAGGACGAGCTCGCGCAGCGCCTTGTGCAAGGCCACCACGGAGACGCTCTCGAGGAGCTCGTCGAAAAGGATCGCCTGGCGGATGACGCGCATCCACCCGGAGTACTTGTGGTAGGTCTCCCCCTCGCACCACTCGAAGACCATGCGCAACCGCGGACGCCCCTTGGGGTCCGGGTAGTACCAGACCTTGAGGCCGCTGCCGAGCCAGCTGGGGGCGCGGTCCTTGAGCTCGAGGAGCTGCACGGCGCCGAAGTCGAAGGTGTCCTTGAACGCCCACTTCTGCGGGAACTCGGTGAAGGTGGCGAAGAGCGTCTGGGAGGGCTCCATGGTCAGGTGGACCCCGAGGTCCTCGAAGATGTTGTGGATCTCCCAGAGGTCCTGGAGGAGCCGGCGGTTGACCCCGGCACGACGGGACGGGTCCTCCTCCGCGCGCGTGGTGGCGAGCTTCTGCGTGCGCTGGAGCTCCTCCTTGAGGGAGGTGAGGAAATCGTCCTCCGGGAGGGCGACGGCGGTCACGGTCTCCGCTTCGTCCGGCGGCAGGGGCACCGCCGCGTCGTCCTTCTTGGCTCTTCCTCGGGGCATGTGGTCTCTTGGGCCTCCTCAGCGCGCGCTACAGCCCCGGTGTACAAGACCCTTTTCCCGGCGGAGGCCAGCCCGGGACCTTTCCGCCGGACGGGGATACGGGAGGTGGGAGGCGAGCCAAGCTCTGGCTCAGCAGCGCGGCCTGAGGGCTTTAATACCCGGGGCGTGTGATTGGGAACAAGACAGCCTCGGCTTGGAGAGATCGTTCCCCCTCGCTCCGGATACAGGAGATGGTTCTCTAATGTTCACCGTCACGCTAGCAGACCAGACCCCGCATCGGTTCGAAGGGAACTGAGAGCTCCCGGACGAGCCTGGATTACCCCGGCCCCCTCAAGGCGGGCCGGAAGACAAGCAACGAGGCACCAAGAACATGAACGTGGACCCTAATGCGACGAAGTACCTGATCAGAGCCCGGATCACCGCCGACGGCGTCATCGAGAAGCCCGACGTGGTGGGGGCCGTCTTCGGCCAGACCGAGGGCCTTCTGGGCGACGAGCTCGACCTGAGGGACCTGCAGAAGAGCGGCCGGGTCGGCCGGATCGAGGTCGAGATCGACTCGAAGAAAGGCAAGAGCGAAGGAGAGGTGCTCATCCCCTCCTCCCTGGACCAGGTGGAGACGGCCATCCTGGCGAGCGGCCTCGAGACCGTGGACCGGATCGGGCCGTGCAAGGCGCGGATCGAGGTCACCGCGCTCGAGGACGTGCGCACCGCGAAGCGGGCGCGCATCGTCGAGCGGGCCAAGGACCTGCTCTCCCGCCTGCAGGGCGAGTCCAAGGACGTGGGGGCCGACCTCGCCGAGGAGGTCCGCAAATCCGTGCAGGTCGAGGAGATCGTCTCCTACGGCCGGGAGCGCCTGCCCGCCGGTCCCAACGTGGACTCCTCCGATGCCATCATCGTGGTGGAGGGCCGCTCGGACGTGCTGAACCTCCTGCGCTGCGGCATCAAGAACGTCATCGCCGTGGAGGGGACCTCGGTCCCGGAGACGGTGCGCGAGCTCTCCCGGGGGAAGACCGTCACGGCCTTCACCGATGGGGACCGGAGTGGGGAGCTCATCCTGCGCGAGATGCTCCAGACCATGGACCTCGACTTCATCGCCCGGGCCCCCCGGGGGACGGAGGTGGAGGATCTCACCCAGAAGCAGATCATGAAGTGCCTGCGCAACAAGATCCAGCTCCAGCAGTACCTGGAGATGACCGGGTTCGAGGCCACGGGAGCGTCGCGCGGACCGATCGAGGAGCGCGGCTCCCCCGGGAACCGGGACGGAGGCGGGATGCGCTCCGAGCGCGCTCCGCCCCCCCGTCGCGACAGCCCGGAGCCCTCCGGCCCTTCCGGCGGCCGGGCCCCGGTGCCGGCGGTCCGGCCGGTCCCGGAGCCCCCGGCTCCCCGGCCGACCGCGCCGGCCGTCTCTCCGCGCCTCGGCAAGTTCTTCGAAGACTTGGGCGCCCTGGAGAACCCCTCCCGGGCCCGTCTCCTCGGAGAGCAGGACAACATCCTCAGCGAGATCCCGGCCAAGGACGTGGTGGACACGCTCGTCCGCTCCGAGGGCGGGATCAAGACCCTCATCTTCGACGGGGTGGTGAGCCAGCGCCTCCTGGACGTCGCCCAGGAGAAGGGCGTGCAGGAGGTCGTGGCCGTCCGGCTGGGGTCGATCGGCAAGATGCCCGAGGGCATCCGCGTCTACACGCGCTCCGATCTCGAGGTCCCGTCCTGAACGGGTCCCGTCCCCTCCCACGCCGCTTCCGCGGGGGTTCATGTCCGGTAGCGACCCCTCCGTCCGACGCGCCCCGGTCCCGCTGAGCGAGATCGAGAGCACCGCCGAGGTGCCGATCCCGTCGGACCCCTTAGACCGGGTCATCGGGCAGGACCGGGCCGTCGAGCTCGCCCGCGTCGCGGCCTTCCAGCGCCGGCATCTGCTCCTGGTGGGGCCTCCGGGCATCGGGAAGTCCATGACGGCCCAGGCCCTCGCCCTGCATCTCCCGAGGCCGGAACAGGAGATCCGCATCGTCCACAACCCGGAGAATCCGGAGCGACCCAGCGTGGAGGTGGTGACCCGCCCGGAGGTTCTCGCCGAGCGCGAGCGCGCCCGCGGGCTCGAGGGGGAGCTCCTCCGCCCGCAGGATGTCCCGGTCTCGGTGGCCGAGCGCTTGGGCTACCGTTGCCCCCGGTGCGGCTTCTTCTCGGGCCCCTCGGAGCGGCACTGCCCGAGCTGCGGGAACCTCAAGCAGATCGTCCCCAACGCGAACGCCTCCGGGAACCCCTTCCGCGACCTGGTGGGAGGGATCCTGGAGGTCACGGTGGGGGGCCAGGGCGGGCTCTCCGAGACCGTCCGGACGACGCGCCTGCGCAACGGCCTCGAGGAGGTCGTCGCCTACGAGCGCGCCGGCGAGATGATCAAGATGCTCGACCAGCCCGCGCTCGAGCGCCGCCGCCAGATGCAGCGCGAGAGCCCGCGGAAGGTGCTGGTGAAGCTCGACCGCAACCCCTTCGTGATGTCCACCGGGGCGAGCGAGACCGAGCTTCTCGGGGACGTTCGGCACGATCCGTACGGCGGGCACCCGCAGCTCGGGTCGCTCCCGTACGACCGGGTCCTGGCGGGGAGCATCCACGAGGCCCACGAGGGCGTGCTCTTCATCGACGAGCTTCCCCAGCTCGGACCGCTGCAGCGCTTCATCCTGACCGCCATGCAGGAGCGGCGCTTCCCCATCAGCGGGCGCAACCCCCAGAGCGGCGGGGCGTCCGTCCGGGTGGACAACGTCCCGTGCGACTTCATCCTCGTGGCGGCATGCAACATCCAGGAGGTCCCCCGGATCCTCGCCCCGCTGCGCTCGCGCATCGCGGGGAACGGCTATGAGATCCTCCTGGAGACCGCCATGCCGGACACCGAGGCGAACCGCCACAAGCTCGTTCAGTTCTGCGCCCAGGAGATCGCCACCGACGGGCGGATCCCCCCCGCCTCGCGCGGCGCCGTCGAGGAGTTCATCGCCGAGGCGCACCGGCGGGCGGAGCGGGGGGACGGTCAGGCCGGGGCGCTCACCTTGCGGCTCCGGGAGATGGGAGGGTTGCTCCGGACCGCCGGCGATCTCGCCACCGTGGAGCACTCTCCGCTCATCGAGCCCGCGCACCTCAAGGAGGCGATCCGCCGCGCGCGCCCGATCGAGGAGCAGATCCGCAGCCGCTACGGCAGCCTGGCTGGGGGGGTGCGATCGGACTCCACGGAGTCTCAGCGGGAGAGCATGGGCTTCTACTACTGGAACCAGCACGAGGAGAACCCGGGCAAAGGCCCGGGACCTTCGGTCTACGGTTAGAGGCACGGGCCGGCCCGGCGTTACCCTTAAGGGGGCCTCCCGATAGCTCGGCCCGAGCGGGCGCGTGGTCTAGTGGCTATGACGTCTCCCTGACACGGAGGAGGTCCCCAGTTCGAATCTGGGCGCGCCCACTTACGATTTCGACGAACTCGCGCCGCATTGCGAACAGAACTCGCGGCGCGCGGTCCGGGTCCGGTGACCCTCGACTGGCGATCCCGTCCAAGATTTCGCACGCCCGCATCGGCTTGGATCGAGTACGAGGGCCTCGGGACCAGGGCTGGTCGCCCTGGCCAGGCTCCTGGAGGGTTCAGGGTCTGGCCCTGTTCAGCCAAACGACCTGGAAGGGGGGGAACGCGGTCGGAGGAAGGGCGATCGCCAAGGGAGGGGAGCTTCCACCGAAAGAGGTCAAGCGCGTGGGGCAGGGCCGGATCGTACTTGTTCATGGAGTTGAGCGCGGCCTCGCGAGCTGATTGAGGGCGAGCCCGGACCCGTGGCTTACTATGACACGCGCTCACATACCGTCAAATCCGGGTACCCCCTGACCCTGCGCCGAGGGACCGACGGGCTCTCGGCACAAGCTGCGCCTCCTCTCCGCGGAAGGAGCCGACGACGAGGTCGTCGTTTCTCGCAAGAAGCTCGGCAAGCTCCTCGTGGAAACCGAGCGGCTGCGCAGGGAGCTCGAGCGGGCTCGTGAGGACGGGGCGAAGGTTCGCCGCGAACTCGAGAGTCGCCGCCGGACCCTGAAGCGGCTCAAGCACAAGATCGCCGCGCTCCCAGTGACCACCCCCTCCTCGAAACAGATGGAGGGGACGGCGATGCCTGTGCTCGCCGAGCCTCCTCCCAAGGGACGACGGCCAGGCGGCCAACCGGGCCATCCTCCTCACCTTCGTCCCCGACCCGACCACGTCGACGAGAGCCTCGACCTCACGCTCGACCGCTGCCCGGACTGCGACGCTCGCCTGGGGGAGTCCTCCGATTCGTACGAGCGGTTCGTCACCGAGCTCATCCCTGGCGCGCTGTTCGTCCTACGGCTCCTCGTCCATCGCTGCGAATGCCGCGCTTGCCACCGCTACGTCCACGCGAGCACCGATCGCGCCCTCCCCGGGCGCCAATTCGGTCCTCGCCTGGCCAGCACCCTCGTGCTCCTCTCGATGATGGGGCTCCCGGTGCAGAGGATGCCGGAGGTGGTGGCCGGATGGCCGGGCTCTCGGTCAGCACGGGGGAAGTGCAGGGGCTGATCGAACACACCGTGAAGACCTTCGGTCCGGAGTACGACGCGAACCGCGAGGACGTCCAGAGCTCCTACCTCGTCCACCCGGACGAGACGTCCATGCGGGTCGGCGGGGAGAACTGGTGGGCGTGGACCTTCGCGACGAAGCTCTCCGCGTACTACGTGCTCGACGAGCGTCGAGGGGCGGACGTGGTGGGACGGGTGTTCGGGAGGGACTCCCCCGACACCGTCGTCTCGGTCGACTGGCGCGCCTACAATGTGCCCGAAGGGAGGCGGGGTGTCTGCTGGATCCACATCAACCGGCACCTCCAAGCGGTGTAAGTGAGGCACGGCATCCGCCCCCGCGGTCCGAGGGACCCGTCGCCGCCGGAGTACGAGAGGGCCGGGCGGCCCCCGGCGACGTTCCTGCGCTTCGCCCGACGGCTCCGCGCCACGCTTCGAGAGGCGGTGGAGTGGTCGAAGCGGACTCCCGCAGATGCGACGGAACGACGGGAGAGGAAAGCTCGGGGCTACGAGCGGAGGGTCCGACGCCTGAGCGACCCGGACTCCCGGGACGAGGACGTGGCGAGGAGCCTGAAGGGGCTGCTCCGCCGGATGCCGCACCTCTTCACGTTCGCACGGGATGCTCGCATCCCGTGGGAGAACAACGCGGGGGAGCGCGCAATCCGCTCGGTGTGTGTGAAGAGGAAGATGAGTGGCGGGCTGAGGAGTGGAACCGGGGCCGAGACCTACGCGAGGCTGAAGACGGTGCACGAGACCGCGAAGAGGCGGGGCCAGGACTTCCCGGCCATCGTCCGTGAGGCGCTCACCCGAACGACCATGGTTCAGCCGGCGATATGCCTATCAGGGGGATGAACTACTATGACCAAACAAGCGACAGATCACCAAAGCAATCTACGACATGAAGGTCGAACGGTGGTCGGGCTGCTGGCCACGGCTCACCGTACTGCCCTGGGGCTGAACGACCAGCCCAATGCCGTGGGTGAAGCGGTGGGTAGGTCAACTGGCCCGTCCTAGATCTTCTGCCAGATGGCTTCCCACTGATCCCAGTGCCCCACGCTCGGGGGGTCTCTTTGCATCGTGACATAGCGAAGTGGGAGAGTTTGGCGGAAACCAGACTCGAAAGCGTTTCCAAGCCCTTTGCGACTAAAGAAGTGAATCAACAGTCCCTCCTTCGGCCCGGCGAGATAGCGTATCGTCTCCGAACCATCCTCGGTGACCTCAACGACTTCATTCCGATGTTCGTGCTCCGATCCGATCGCGTTGACGCGGATGCAGAAGAGACCGCCTACTTCCAGAAGTTGTTGCGCCTTCTGAATGTGCTGGAGGCATGTGACTCGG
This sequence comes from Thermoplasmata archaeon, assembly GCA_021828085.1. Taxonomy (GTDB): domain Archaea; phylum Thermoplasmatota; class Thermoplasmata; order Lutacidiplasmatales; family UBA184; genus JAKATE01. The sequence goes on from JAKATE010000004.1 coordinate 7,578, forward strand.
TCTCCGTGCTGAAAGACCTGGATGCCGATGACGAGCGGATACGAGGACCCGCGGGGTAGCGCGGAGAGATCACCCACGTAGAGCCGCTCCGCGCAAGCCGGCAGCCGATCGGATAGCTGTCGAATCGCGATGGAGGAGAGATCGACCCCGGTAAGCTCTAGCCCGGCCCGAATCAGCGGTACGAAGTTTCGACCGTTCCCACAACCGATATACAGCCCGCGGTCGATTCCCATTCTCCGAGCGGCCGACAGGACATCGGCGATGAAGGGTAACGGTGGTTCACCAGAGTAGCGGCCCGCCAAGTACTCCTTGTCCCAGGCGTCGGCGATCCTGAATTCGCTTGGTGGTCCGTCCATGGGTCCCGGTCGAAAGACGAGGGGAAGTAGAGGCCCTCGAGAGAGAATAGAGGTTGCGTTGAAACGAGAACAAGCGACGCGTCTCAGCCGTTCGGTCGCATCTAGACGGGCTTCCCCGTCAGGATTGTCGTGGAACTTGAGGAACCAGTTCGGTCACGGCTCCCGGGGGAGTCTTCGCTACACCGGGGGCGCACCCCCTCTTCGAGCATCCACTACAAGTCCGCTACCACTGCCTCCAACGCCAGAACGACTGGGAGGGCCGTGTCTTTACCCGTTCGATGGATGCTCCGCGTCGAGCGGAGGATGTCCGAGGAGAGGCACGGCGCCGAGACCCTTTTGCAAGCGTGCCATCTGAGCGAGATCAGAGAACAGTGTGGCTGGGCGTGCTATCACTTTGCCCGAATGGAGGAGAACATCGCAGCATTGAGGTCGTCGCCCCCGCCGTCCAGAGCATGTACTTATGCCGCCTCCCGCCTTCTCGATGGGTCCGTCGATGCGTCGGAGCTTTCTCTACCTGGCCGGCGTCCTCTTCGTCGCAGCCGTCGTGCTCGTCGCTCTTTTCTTCTCCACCACGGTGAGCGCCCCGATCGGTCCCGGTAGCCCGCTCACCACCCAGTCCTCGGGCCTGGAGATGAAGTTGGGGGCCGTCCACGCGACCGTGGCCTGGACCGGGGGGAACGGCTCCGGCACGTTGGTGGCCGTCTTCGCCTGCGGGAGCAGTTCGTCCTGCGTCGGGGCCAACCAATCCGCCGCCCTGGCGATCGGTCACGGTAGCTCGGGCACCCTGAGCTTCTCCCTGGACCCCGGTCACTACTACTCCATCCAGTCCAACGTCCCCGTCACCGTCATCGTGGCAGCCGGCGAGCTTGCCGGCCTGTTCGAGCTGGGGGTTGCCCTCGGGGTGGTCGGGCTGGTCCTGCTCATCCTGGGGATGATCCTCGACCCCCCGAAACCCTCGGCCTCCTCCCACCCGGCGACGGACCCTACAGAGGCACCCCGGGGGACGAGGGCCTCCGTTGGATCGGCTTCCCCGCCTTAGGGATCGCACCTGGGCGCTCCGCTAACAGAGGCCTGAGGCCCTCCCGGTCCGGTCACCGGGGATCGTTTCGGCGCCTGAGGGAGCCCCGGGGCCGTAGGCGACCCTCCCTCTGGACCCCCCTCCTTCCTAGGCCAAAGACCTGGGAGGCGCCCCCCGCACTCAGGGCGATAACAAATTCCTGTACTCCAGAAGCCCTTGGGCGCTCCGAAAGATTGAACTACCAGTACAGCGTGCCACGCGTGAACCTGTCATGGCGAGGGGACGGTACGTAGCCGCCGGCATCCTCATCGTGATCCCCATCATCGTCTTCCTCGCGGTCCCGTTCTACAACGTGAAGAACCCCGAGGTGGGGGGCATTCCTTTCTTCTACTGGTGGCAGACGCTCTGGCTAGGGCTCTCGGCGGTCCTGTTCATCATCGCCGCCCTGCTCATCGACTGGGGGGACAAGGAGGTCGAGGAAGGGGCCGGGGGGTTGATCACGGATGGTCGATAGCGTCACGTGGGTCGTCTTCCTGACCCTCTTCGCGGTCTTCGCCGCCCTGGGCTTCTGGGCGGCGAGATGGCGGAAGGGGGACCTCAACACCCTCCACGAATGGGCCCTGGCCGGACGGCGGATCGGACCCTGGCTGATGTTCTTCCTCGTGGGAGCCGACCTGTACACGGCGTACACGTTCATCGCCGTGCCCTCCTCGCTCTATGCGAAGGGCGCGGTCTACTTCTACGCCGTGCCCTACGTGGCGATCACCTTCGGCATCGCCATGATCGCCATGCCCCGGCTCTGGGCGATCAGCCGCAAGCGCGGCTACATCACGGCGCCGGACTTCATCCGGGACCGCTTCAAGAGCCGCCCGCTTTCGGTGGCGGTGGCGGCGACGGGGATCGTGGCCGAGCTGCCCTACATCGCGCTCCAGATCGTCGGAATGCAGGCGGTCTTGGTGGCGATGCTCTACGGCAGTCCGTACAACACCACCCAGATCAGCGACATCGCTCTCATCGTAGCCTTCCTCATCCTCGCCGCCTTCACCTGGACCAGCGGGCTCCGAGGGGCCACCCTCACCGCGGTCCTCAAGGACGCGCTGATCTTCCTCACCGTGATCGTGGTGATCGTCGTGGTGGCCACCGCCGGGGACTTCTCCAAGGCCTTCACGGCGCACGCGGCCTTCGCGACCCTTCCCACGCAGCTCACGAGCGCGTACTGGAGCCTCTTCGTGATGAGCGCTCTCGCCCTCTATCTCTATCCTCACGCCATCAACGGCGTGCAGAGCGCGACCAGCGTCAAGGGGCTCCGGCGCAGCACCGCGATGCTCCCCCTCTACGGGCTCGGGCTGGCCGGGCTCGCCCTCTTCGGGGTGCTGGTCTACGGGATCCCGAGCGCCCTCGCGTACGTCCACCAGTTCCCGGCCTCGTCGGCGGGGACCCAGGTGGTCCCCGGGCTCATCATCTACACCCTCCCGGACTGGTTCGTCGGGATCGCTTTCCTCGGGATCTTCATCGGCGGGCTCGTCCCGGCCACGATCATGGCCATCTCCCAGGCCAATCTCCTCACCCGCAACATCCTCAAGGAGGGCTGGAAGACGATGAGCCCCAAGACCGAGACCACCATCGCCAAGTGGTCCTCGGTGATCTTCAAGTTCCTCGCCCTCGGGTTCGTCTTCCTCATCCCCTCCACCTACGCCATCCAGCTGCAGCTCTTCGGCGGGATCCTCATCCTGCAGATCCTCCCGAGCCTGTTCTTCGGGCTCTTCCGCTTCCGCCTCAACAAGTGGTCGCTGCTCGCGGGCCTCATCGTCGGCATCCTCTCGGGGCTCTACCTGATGGAGGTGGCGAACAACTACTCCTCCTGGGCGACCACGCTGTACAACCAGAGCTACTTCGGCCTGTTCTACATCGGTCTCACGGCCCTCGCCATCAACGTGATCATCGTGCTCGTCGGGAGCCTCATCGCCCGTGCCGCGCACCAGGCGGACGACGACCCGAGCATCGCCTCGCTCTCCACCCCCGCGCCGGTCTCCTCCTTCTCGGGGCCTGTCCCCCCCAAGGCCAGCGCTGCACCGCGGGGAGAGGGCAGCGGGGTCACCCCGACCGTCTCGGAGCCTTCCTCCTAGGCCCTCCGGCACTCCCCGGCTGCGGATCTCCGGCCGGTCTCCCCTCGTGGTCGCGGCGCACGCTCAGGTCCGGCGACCGCGCCCTGGAGGCCTGGTCCCCGGGCGGGATCAATCCCCCCGGGGAGGTGGGGGGGCGTCCGCCACCACATCCCGCCCCGTGAGGAAGATGCCCGCAGAGACGAGGACGACCCCGAGCGCTTGGAAGACCGTGAGCCCCTCCCCGAAGATGGCCGCGGAGGCGACCAGGGCCACCACCGGCACGGCGAAGGTGAAGTTGCTCAAGGTCGATGCGTGCAACCTCTCGAGCAGTGCGAACCAGAGCACGTAGGCAAGCGTGGTGCCGATGAGCCCCATGTAGAGCACCACCTCGATGAGCTGCGGGGCCGGGGACCCATAGCCGCCGGGCTGGAGGGCCACCGCGGCGACCAGGAGACCGCCGGAGCCCCCGGCGAGCTGGTAGGCGTTCGCCGTCCAGAAGGTCCCGGCACGGAAGCGTCGCTTGAAGAGCACTGTGGCGAGGGCCCAGCAGACCGCGCCCCCCAGGATCTCGAGGAGGGCGAAGCCATCCACCCCCGGGCCGAAGAGCGTCCAGACCTGCGTCACCAGGAGGATCCCGGAGAAGCCCGCGACGACCGAGACCCACTCGAGGTTCCGGAGCCGTCGATGGAGCAACGGGGCGGAGAGGAGCGAGACCCAGAGCGGGAAGGTGTAGATGACCACGGAGGTCTCCCCGGGGGCGACGTGGGAGGCCCCCTCGAACCAGAGACCGAAGAACAGGCCGGTGTTCACCAGCCCCAGCAGCATCGCGTCGCGCTTCCCGGCCCGGTCCAGGGTCCCCCCGGACGGAAGGAAGAGCATCAGGACGGAGACGCCCGCGAGCCCCACCCCGGCCCGGAAGAAGGCGAGCCAGAGACCCGAGGAGTACTCCAGGCCGAGGCGGACGAACGGGTAGTTCAGGCCCCAGGCCACCGCCAGCGCAGCGAAGGCGAGCCCCTGGTAGACCCGGGTCCGGTTCAAGGGTGGTCACCTCTCCCCGCGGGGAGACTCCGCACCGTGGAGACGCGAGCGGTAAGAGTCTTCGCTGTCCGTCCAACGGCTCCGGAACGCCGAGGGGGGTGGACCTCCCTCCTCGAAAGGAGGCTCGGAGCTCTCGGAAAGAGGGAAGAAGCCCGGCCCCCGGGCGGTCCGAGGGGGTCTCCCCGCTCTTCCGGCCGCCGGCGCATCGTCGGGCCCGAGTGCCCTCCACCCCCCGGCGGCTCGTACGGGCTTTCCGCTCCCGCCGCATTCCCTTTGTGAACCAGAACATCTCTATCCTCGCCCTCGGCTCACGACCCGATGTCCCCCGCGGATCCCGGGCCGGCCCTCCGAGCCGTTTCCCGGCTCGATGGGTACCGCGAGCTCCTGCGGAACCGCCAGTATCTGATGTATCTGAGCTCGGCCGTCCTCGCCTCCACCGGGTACTCCGTCTACGCGCTCAGTGTCCCCTGGCTCGCCCTCGAGCTCGACCGGAGCTTCCTCTTCCTGGGAGCGGTGCTCTTCGTCGAGTACGGCATCTACACCCTCACCTTTCTGGTGGCCCCCTGGATCGACCGCGCCCGGGACAAGCGCACGATCTTCCTCGCCTGTTACCCGCTCATGGCGCTGGGGGCCCTCACCCTCGGGTTCGGACTCCTCCGGGGGGATCTCTCCCCGGTGGAGGTCCTGGCCCTGGTGGGGGCGATCTCCCTCCTTTGGGATTTCGCCTGGGGGGCGTACAACGTGGTCCCCGCCCTCCTCCTCCCCCGCGACCAGTTCTTCCGTGCGGAGGGGCTCGGCGGACTCCTGGGCGGAGTCACGGGGATCGCCGGCACCTCCGTCGGTGCCCTGCTCGTGGTCGTCGTGGGGCCCCCCGGCGGGATGTTCCTCTACGCGTTCCTCCTCGTGGCAGGGACCCTTCTCGCCCTCCCGGTGGCGATCCCCTCCCGCGAGGGGCCCCGGGGGGAACGGTTCCTCGCGGCGCTGCGGGAGGGATGGGGTTACTTCCGTACCTCGAGTTCCCAAGTCCTCCGGGCGCTCGTCCCCGTGGAGCTCCTGCGCGGTTTCCTGTTCGCCGGACCCACGCTGCTCATCACCCTGATCGCCACCGTGTCGCTCCGGTCGGACCGGTCGGCGTATGGCCTGCTCTACGCGGGGTGGGTCCTGGGGGGGATCGCCCTCGGCCTCGCCCTCGGGGAGCTCAACCCCCGGCGCCGCGTCGGCCACGTCCTCGTCGCAGCGCTCTTCGCCGAGGGGGGAGCCACCCTGGTCGCCGTCCTTCTCGCCGGTCAGCCGCTCGTCGCCGTGGTCGCCTGGTTCGTGGCCGGCGCCGCCGCGGGGGCCTACACCAACACGAAGTACTCCTTCCTCCGCGGGGCGTTCCCGACCGGCTCGCTGGCCCGCATCAGCTCGAACCTCTACCTCTTCACCGGCAGCGCCAGTGCGCTCGGCGCCCTCCTCCTGGGCTCCCTCGCCGGGGAGCTCCCGGTAGAGACCTTCGGCGTCTTGGTCGCGGGGGGTTTTCTTCTCGTCGGGGCCCTCTCGGCGGTCCGGGGGCCGTTGCGGACCGCCGCCTTCTGATCAGGAGGTCCCGCGCCGGCCTCCCGGGGTCAACGCCCCGGGTCCGGGTCTTGTGGGGGCTCCGACGGCTGGGGGTCCGGGAGTCAGGAGGTCGGGGCGTGGAGGGGCTGGGGTTCCCGCGGGGGCAGCCGTTCGATCTCCCCGAGGAGGCTGGAAGGGGTGAGGGGGAGCGGGACCGGTACGACCGGCCAGGGTTCGGAGAGCTCGGGCCAGTCCCGAGGGCGGCCCACCACGAGGATGGGTACGACCCCATGGGGGGGCAATCGGACCATCTTGAGCTCCTGGAGGAGGCCGGAGAACTGGTAGTTGCACGCGTCCACCAACGCATCGAACTTGGAGGGGAGACGCGCCTCGCGCAGGGCCTCCCGGACCGAGGTCGCCGGGAGTACCCGGTGCCCGCAGGCCTCCAGGAGGTCCTGGATGGCCTGGCCCAGCGTCGAGGTCTCCTTGAGCAGCAGGATCGAGCGCCCCATGTACTCAGTGCTAAGGCAGGCCTGCCAAGTAAGCTCACGGTCAAGCCCTGTTGACCGAGGGCCTCGCTCGGTCAATCGGGGCCCACGTCAGGGTCTTAACCCCTCCTCCACGTCCTCGGGCCGTGCGGCTCCTCATCGTGGACGACGACGAGGTCTTCCGGGGCGAGCTCTCCGATCTGCTCTCCGAGGACGGCCACAGCGTGGTGACGGCTCCTTCCGTGCAGAAGGCGCTCCTCGCCCTCGAACAGGAGGACGTGGACGTCCTCCTGACCGACCTGAGGATGCCCCGCCAGAGCGGCATGTCCCTCCTCCGGGAGGTCCGCGAGCGCTGGCCCCGGCTCTACGTGGTGATGATCACCGGCTACGCTACCGTGGAAACGGCCGTAGAGGCGATGAGGCTCGGCGCCTTCGATTACATCCAGAAGCCCTTCCAGTCCGAACGCGTCCGAAGGGTGCTGCTGAGCATCCAGCAGGACCAGGTCTTCCGGGGCCAGATCGGCCCGGTCTCCAGCCCCGGCGCTCTGGCGCGCCAGTGGTCCCAGGACGGGTCCGGCCCGGTCCTCCTCCTGGCCTCCACCCCGAGCGCGCACCCGATCCCTGGGGTCACCTACGAGCCGCTCGACCCGGCCAATCCCTACAAGGTGCAGGAGAGCGTGCGGGCCTTCGTCGAGAAGCACCCGCACGGCAGCGTGGTCATCGCGGACGTCCACCAGCTGCTGAGCGGCCACCGTCTGGACGACATCGTCTCCCTGGTGGAACAGGTCCAAGGGATGCTCGGGAGGGGGGGGAAGCTCGCCCTGGGCCTGGACCCTCAGAGGGTCCCGGCCCCGAGCCTCCTGGCCCTCCGGGCGGTCCTTGCGCGCGCCTCGGTACAGAGCACCGTCGAGGGCCTGTCGAGCCCGATCCGCCGCTCGGTCCTCCGGCGCCTGTCGGATGGGCGCTGCTCCTTCACCGAGCTCATGCACGCCGTGGGTCTGGAGGACTCCCCAAAGCTCTCCTTCCATCTCCACCGCCTGGAGGAGGCGGGGCTGATCGCCCACTCCCAGGAGGTCTACGCCCTCACCGACAAGGGCAGGACCTGTCTCAAGCTCCTGCTCGACCTCGACGCGCTCGGCACAGGGAACGCGAAGGAGAGCAGCCTCCTGGTGGGCACCACGGCCGGGTAGGCCGCGGCCCCGGCTCCAATCCCGGCGCCCACCGGAGCCACAGAGTACTTGGGGTCCGTGCGCTCAGTTCCCGGAGCGGTCCTTCCTCCGCTGGTTCTCCTCGCGGACCGCCTCGTTGGCGGCGCGGATCCTTCGGAGCTCCCGGTGGAAGCTCCTCAGCGCGTCCCCGCGGAGTCCCACGACCATCTCCCCATCCCCCATCTCCGTGTAGATGCGCGACCCGGCGCAGCCCACCGAGATGGCCAGGGGCTTTCCCTGCCGGAGGAGGGGGACGAGCGAGCACATCGGTCGGAGCACCATCGGGGGCGGGCTCCAGGGGCCGCCCAACCGATGGGCCGTCTCCAGGACGTACATCAGCGCCCGGGCCCGGACGAACAGCAGGGCGGCGGAGACCTCCCCGGGGCCGGCTCCGAGAGGCGCGTAGCTCACCCACTCCGGGGCCTGCGGGTTGTGGGGGATCGAGCCCGCCTCCCCCGGGAGGAGGTATCCTTCCTCCTCCATGCTCTTCAGCGTGGTCTTCAAGCGCTCCCCCCAGGCACCCTCGGGCTTCTCCCCCAGGACGAACGCCCCGATCTCGCACTCCTCGTGGAGCCTCTGGGCCACCTGGAAGGAGCGGCTCCGTCCTTGCGCGAAATAGGTGCAGACCGAGGGGGCCGCCTGCTCGAGCCGTTCGGTGCCTGCGAGGGGCTGGTCCAGGTAGGAGATCCCCACGGGGGGCGAGTCCAGCTCCAGATCCCGGGTCAGTTCGGAGGCCACGCGGGTCAGGGCGACCGGTTCGGAGGGCTCGGACATGTCCCGGGGAGGGCTACCGGTCGATTACCCTTCCGTGCTCCTGCCTATCGCTGTCCCTCCGGCTACGCGAGACTCCGGGTCGCAGGAAAGAGCAGTCCGGCCCCCGACCAGGTCGGGACCTTCTCGGGGGGGCCAGGCTCGAGGCCCACCCGCCGGAGCCACGGGCCCAGGAGCGTGGCGAGCTGGTCGAGAGGATCTCCTTTCGTTGCGAGCAGGCGCCGGGCAGCGGTGCTGTGGAAAGCGACGAGGACCCGTCCCCCCGGCTTCAGCACCCGGCGGACCTCGCTCAGGCCGGCCTCGGGAGGCTCCCAAAAGAGCAGATTGTTCACGGTCAGGACGGCGGAGAAGGTGGCGGGGTCCCAGGGCAGCTGCTCCGCTCGTCCTCTTCTCACCTCCACGCGCTCCTCGGGTGGCCGCGTCCGGTTCCGGCGTTCCGCGGCGCGGACCATCAACTGGGAGGGATCGATCCCCGCGACCCCCGATGCCCCGGCTCGGCGGGAGAGCAGTTCGAGCGCGTGCCCCGGCCCGAAGCCGATCTCCAAGACCCTTTCCCCTGGCCGGGGGTCCAACCGGGCCACCGCGGCCCGGTTGAGCCCCGAGTTGAAACGGCGGAGCAGCGCGCCGACGGCGCGCCCGGGGATCCCCTCGGGGTGGGCGAAACTTCTCGGAGGGGCCCGGAGAGCCGGGGAGGTGCTCATCCCCCTCCCCCCATCGGAGGGTCGGGGGAAACCCTGCCCCTCTTCCTTCCGCCCGTCCTCAACTCTCCCGGCCCTCGGCGGACCGGGGGTGGGGGCCGCGCGACAGAGTGCCGGCGCGGGCCAAGGGGCGAAGGGTCCGCGGCGGCCGCACCGGTTCGGTCGTCCTGTCTCCCTTCCTTCACTTTCGGGCTAAATAGCTCCGGGTCGGACCCCTTCCCCAGGGTGGGGAAGGAGATGGACAGGTCCGAGACGGCCCCTCGATTCCCCTCGGGGCGATCTCGTGGGGGGTTCGGCGCCCTCATCGCAGGGACACGGAACGGCCGGGGACTCTTAGCCCTCCCCTTGTCCCCCCGGTCGCTTCCCGGCGGGGGGCGCTCTGCCGTCGCCACGGTCGGCGTACGGGCCTGTCGCCGGCTCCCGACCGAACCTTTCCGCGCGCCCGAAAGGGGCGCGGAAGGGGGGCTGTTCGGCTCCCGCGCGGTCTTAAGTCCCTCCTCAAGAGCATCGACAGGACCGCGTCGCTCCGGGCGGCCCTCCAGGACACCGGGGCAGGGCGCGTTGCCGAGGAGGCGCGCTCCCGCCCGCTCCGAGACCGGGAGGGGGAGCCCCGCCGGGCTGAAGAGCCCGGGCGGCCATCCTTCCCTCGTGTCCGAGGGTCCGCTGAAGACGCTCTCGTCGGACCTTTTCGCCCACTCCCGGGTGGGGGTCCTGGGGATTAGCCCCGAAGGGCGTGTACTCCTCGCCAACCCCTCGGCCGTGCGGCTGCTCCAGGGCCCGCGCGAACCGTTGGGCACGGAGCTCTTCTCCTGGCCCCGTGTGGCAGGAAGCCCGCTCGCTCAGATGGTGGAGCGGGCGCTCGTGAGCCACGAGGGGGCCACCGCGAGCGAGCTCTCGGTCCGGTCCCCGGAGGACCCGGAGCCGCGATTCCTGGATGCCGAGATCGTCGTCCCGCCGGACCCGGCGGGGAGCCCGGCGCTCCTCCTCCTGGTGGAGGAGGTCACCGGCCGCGTCACCGAGCATGCCCGTGCGCAGTTGTTCTACCGGGCCTTCCTCTACGCCTCGGACGCCATGGAGATCACCGATGCGCGGGGCATCCTCGTGGACGTGAACCCCGCCTTCGAGCGGATCTACGGCTACCGGCGCGACGAGGTGATCGGACGCAAGCCGGCCGTGGTCGCCTCGGGCAAGACCGCGCTTCCGCTGTACGAGGCGCTCTGGCGCGACCTCCTCGACCCGGGGAAGGGCTCCTGGCAGGGGGAGATCATCAACCGTTCGAAGGACGGAGTGGAGCACCCGGTCCTCCTCACCGTCTACGCCCTGCGCGACGAGGACGGGAACATCACCCACTTCATGGGCCTCGCCACCGACCTCACCCGGAGGAAACGCATGCAGCAGCGGACGGCCCAGATGGACCGTCTCACCTCCCTCGGGCAGATGGCCGCCGGCGTGGCCCACGAGATCAACACCCCGCTCGCCAATATCACACTCGTGGCCGAGAGCCTGCGCCGGAAGAGCTCGGACCCCTGGGTCAAGGCCCGGGCCGAGGTGCTCCTCGGACAGGCCGAGGCCGCCTCCCGCATCGTCCGCAGCCTCCTGGAGTTCTCGCGCCCCCGGGAGACCCACGTCACCGACCTCGACCTCAACCACGTCGTGCGCGAGGCGATGGTCTTCGTCACCGCCAAGCAATCCCCGGAAGTGGAGCTCGAGAGCACCCTCGCCCGCGCACCCTTGACCGTCCAGGGGGACCGGCACCAGCTCATCCAGGTGGTGGTGAACCTCCTCTCCAACGCCTACGACGCGGTGGCGGGCAGGGGGTCCATCCGCATTGTGACCGAGGCGGTGAACGGACAGGCGGAGCTCCGGGTCGGGGACAGCGGCCCCGGCATCCCGGCTTCGGTGCGTTCCCACCTCTTCGAGCCCTTCTTCACCACCAAGGGGGAGGGAAAGGGCACGGGCCTCGGCCTCGCGATCTGCTACGGGATCGTCCGATCGCACGGGGGGGAGATCTCCGCCCGCGACGCCCCGGGCTCGGGGGCCGAGTTCGTCGTCCGGCTCCCCCTCGCCGGTGCCGGGAAGGAGACCGGCCAGCTCTCCCCGGAGGCGGGGCTCGGCCCGGTGGCTTGACGAAACGTCCATAAGTCCTTCCCGGTCCTCCCGGGACCGATGCCCGCTCCCCGGACCCTGATGGTCGCCCTGGACGGCTCGCCCTCCTCGGAGTTCGCCCTTGAACTGGCCGGCAGCCTCGCGCTCGCCACCGGGGCGAGCGTGGAACTCGTGAGCGTCGTCCCGATCCACGTGTACTACTCGAACTACGTGCCCGACGTGAACACCGTCACCGAGGCCGAGGAGAAGGCGGTGCACGACCGCCTGGAGAAGGACATGGAGAAGCTGCGCTCCCGGGGAGTGCGGGACGTCCGCTTCACCGTACTGAGCGGTCTCGTCGTCGAGGCTTTGCTCGACCACGTGCAGGCGCATCCTCCCGAGCTCCTCATCATGGGGTCCCGCGGGCAGTCGACGACGCGTCGTCTGCTGCTCGGGAGCGTCTCCGACGCCCTGGTCCACTACGCCAACTGCCCGGTCCTCGTGGCGAAGCTCCCTCCGAACCCCGCCCCCACGAAGGGATGAGTACGCCCCGCCCCGACGCGGGGCTCTCGAGGATCTGGGGGACTCTTCTATCGGGGCGAGCCCTTCCCCGGTCGCGGGTGCGCCCGGGGCCCGGTGGGGTCGGCGCCCCCTTCCGGAGGACAGACTAGAGCGCGTCCTCGTCCCGGTGCTGGTGGGACGACTGGGAACGGGAACGGGCGAGCGTCCGGTGGGCCGGTCGCAGGGCGAGGCGCACCGGCGGGTGAACGGGGCTGCGGCGCGGCTTCACGTGCCGGGGAGCCTCCCGGACCTCGTCGGATTCCTCGTCGTCCTCCTCCCCGTCCTGGGTGCGGCGGCCCTGATGGAGGTGCACGTGCACGCGCGTGGGGGCGGGAGGGGTGGTCTGGTAGATGATCCCGGCGAGGGGGTGGGACCGCTGGTAGGCGCTCATGGCCCCGCCGAGCGTCAAGGGGAGGAGCGGGAAGAAGAACCAGATCGGGTGGGTGGCGAGGGTGGCCATCGGCTGGGCGTACTGGACGGTGAAGAGGGTGCTGCCTACGAGCGGGGGGTAGAGCCCGTCGCGCAGCGGTCCGAGCGCGACGACGCTGACCGCGAAGATCCCGACGAAGGCGAGCGAGGGGGCGAGCTCGAGGCTCACGTACTTGAGCCCCTCCTCCCCACCGATCTCCTCCCCGAGGACCCAGGCGGCGAGCACCAGGGCGACCACGACGGAGGCGAAGGAGAGGACCACACCGAGGGTCAGATAGAGGAAAGTGAACAACGTCGCGCCGACGGTCCAGATCTTCGCGTCCACGGCAGAGCGCATGGCCGGGGGTGGGGGTTATAACAGGCCCTTCGAGTCGAACGACGGGTCGGACGTTCGTCCGACGCCTCGAGGCCTTCCTCCTGGATCTGAGTCCCCGGGCGAGATTATGGACTCTCGCCGGCTACCCGGGCCGGGGAACGACCATGTCGGCGGAGCTCTACTACGATGACCAGTGCGGACCGTGCACCCTGTGGGCGAGGGCGGTCCGCGCTCTCTCCCGGGGGCGCATCACCCTTCATCCCCTGGCCTCCCCCCGGGCGGACGTGGCGCTCGCCGACCTTCCGGACGGGGAGAGGTTCGGCTACGCCCACCTCTCCCTTTCCGACCGCCGGTGGCAGGGGGAGGAGCTGCTCGGGCCTCTGCTCGCGGTCCTGCTGGGACCCCGCGGGGGGGTCTTCGCCTCCTCCCGCCTCCCTTCGGGGCGGCTCCTTCGCCGCGTCTACCGGGCCTTCTGGGAGTACCGGAGGACGAAGGGGTGTGCCGCCGCCGCGGTCCCGGGCCCTACGCACCATCCAGGAAGCGCCGACGCGGATCGAGGTTCGCGTCGGAGGTCGCCCCCGGCCGCAGCTCCGGCCTTTCCGGGTGGAGCAGGCGGCGTTCCATCTCCCTTGTGGCGTACTGCATGAGCGGCTCGAGATTGACCGTGTCCGCCCGGTTGTAGTTCAACAGGCGTTCGAGGGCTCCCGAGACCCCCCGCACGTGCGCTCGCCAGAGCCGGACCGCCTCGAGCCCGTCGACCCCCTCGAGGCCGGAGCGCTCCCCCACCCCGAGGCGCTTCTCGATGATCTTGAGCCCCCCGCGCTGGCCGAGACGGCGGAGCAGGAGCATCAGGTCGGCGTGGCCCGGAGGGAAGACCAACGCCGGGAACGAGGCCGAGAGGAAGGGGACGTCGAAGGACCGGCCGTTGAAGGTGACGAGGAGCACGAAGCGGCGGAGGACCGCGGCGACCTCCTCCAGGTCCTCCCCCTGGACCAGGGTCACGGTCCTCCCCCCGCCGTGCACCGTCACGCAGGTGATGGACCCCTCCCGCGGGGAGAGGCCGGTGGTCTCGATGTCGAGGAAGGCGGTCCGCTCCGGGAAGGAGGAGTAGAGCCTCCAGTGCTCCGAGGGCGGAAGGCGGTGGGCGAAGTAGCCGGCGTTCCCCTCGGCGAGCGCACGCTCGCTCGAACTGATCGAGGGTCGCAGCGATTCCCGACGCGCCCTGCCGAACCCCCGGGGAAGGGGCCCGTCGAGGAGCGTCCCCCAGTCCCGGACGCCTTGGGCCCAGAGGAGCGCCTCCCCCCGGGGGCCCACACCGGGAAGATGCTGGAAGGTAGCGCGAAGCACGGTCCCCGGGTGGAGAGGGGAGAATCCTAAAGGCTCGCGCCCCCTGCTTCGCCCGATGCCTTCCAAGGATCCACTGGGAGTACGGGAGATCCTCACCGGGACCGACGGGCCCTTCGCGATCTATCGCCCCGACCTCCTTCCGGGGGTCGGTCGGGAGGAGTTCCGGCGACGCCCGCTGGTCACCCGCATCCTCCTCGAGAACCTGGTCCGCCGCTACGAGCCGGGGAAGGTCGACCCGGCGACGCTCCGCGCGCTCGCCCGCGGGGAGGGGACCGGGCCGGAAACGGAGCTCCCCTTCTATCCCGGCCGCGTCCTCCTCCAGGACCTCACCGGGGTCCCGCTCCTGGTGGACCTGGCCGCCCTGCGCGCCGCCGCCGTCCGCCATGGCGCTCCGGCGGAGAGGGTCAACCCCCGGATCCCCGCGGACCTCATCGTGGACCACTCCGTCCAGGTGGACAGCTTCGGGACGGGCCGATCCCGGCTCATCAACCTCGATCACGAATATCACCGGAACCGGGAGCGCTACGCCTTCTTCCGCTGGGCCTCCGGGGCCTTTGACGGGCTGCGCGTCGTTCCCCCGGGCAACGGCATCTGCCACCAGGTGAACCTGGAGTACCTGGCGCGGGTCATCGACCTTCGGCGCGAGGATTCCGAGCTCCGGGCCTTCCCGGACACGCTCGTCGGGATCGACTCCCATACGACCATGGTGAACGGGCTCGGCGTCCTGGGCTGGGGCGTCGGCGGCATCGAGGCCGAGGCGGTCCTGCTCGGGGAGCCGTACTTCCTGCCCCCCCCGCGCGTGGTGGGGGTCCGGCTCACGGGGAGGCTGCCGGAGGGCTCCACCGCCACCGATGCGGTCCTCACCATCACCCGGGCGCTGCGCCAGAAGGGGGTGGTGGAGAAGTTCGTCGAGGTCTTCGGTCCGGGGGTCCAGAGCCTCTCGGTCCCCGACCGGGCGACGCTCTCGAACATGTCCCCCGAGTACGGGGCGACGGCGTGCCTGTTCCCGATCGACGAGGCGACGGTCGCCTACCTGCGCGGCACGGCGCGTGACGAGGGACTGGTGGCGCGCGTGGAGAGCTACGCGCGCCGCGTGGGCCTGTGGTACGCCCCCGGGGACCCCGAGCCGGTCTACGAGGACGTCCTCGAGGTGGACCTGGGGAGCGTCGCTCCCACCCTGGCCGGCCCCCGCAACCCCGAGGAGGCCCTCGCCCTCGGCGCGGTCCCGGCGGCGGTGGCCAAGGCCGAGTCGGCCTACCGGAGCCGCAACCCCAAACCCCTCCCCGCGCACGAGATGAGCCCGGACCCTCCCCACGACCCTTCCGAGGTCCCGGACGGAGCGGTGGCGATCGCCGCCATCACCAGCTGCACGAACACCTCCAATCCGACGGTGATGGTCGGAGCCGGGCTCATCGCCCAGGCGGCCCACGCCCGGGGCCTTCACCCCCCCTGGTGGGTGAAGACCTCCCTCGCGCCGGGCTCCAAGGTCGTCACCGAGTACCTCGAGCGCGCCGGTCTGCTGGGGCCGCTCGCCGACCTCGGGTTCAACCTGGTCGGGTACGGGTGCACCACGTGCATCGGCAACAGCGGGCCGCTTCCCGCCCCGGTGGAGCAGGCTGCGCAGGAGCGCAAGACCTTCCTGGTGAGCGTTCTGAGCGGGAACCGGAACTTCGAGGCGCGGATCCACAATCTGGTGCAGGCGAACTTCCTCGCCTCCCCCATGCTCGTGGTCGCCTACGCCCTCCTGGGACGTACCGACCGGGACATCAGCCGCGAGCCCCTCGGGACGGACGCGCAGGGGACCCCGGTCTTCCTCAAGGACCTCTGGCCGAGCGCCGAGACGATCCGACGGGTGGTCGAGTCGAGCCTCTCCCCCGAGCTCTACCGGGAGAAGTACCGGGGCCTCCTCGAGGGTGGCCCGCTCTGGGACGCCCTCGAGCGGCCGTCGGGGAGCCTCTACCCGTGGCCCGCGGAGTCCCGCTACCTCCGCGAGCCCCCCTACGTCGATGTCCCCCCTCCCCCTCCCATCACCGGGGAGGTCCTGCTCTCGGGCGCCCGGGCCCTGGCCGTCTTCGGCGATGGCATCTCCACGGACCACATCTCGCCGGCCGGGGAGATCCCCGTGGACACCCCGGCGGGCCGCTACCTGGTCGAGCACGGCGTCGCCCCCGAGGAGTTCAACACCTACGGGGCCCGGCGCGGCAACCACGAGGTGATGGTCCGCGGCACCTTCGCCAACGTGCGCATCCGCAACGCCCTCGCCCAGGGCGTGGAGGGGGGGATCACCACCCACCAGCCCTCCGGTGAGCGCATGAGCATCTTCGAGGCCTCCGAGCGCTACCGTCGCGAGTCCGTCCCGCTCCTCGTGCTCGCCGGGGAGCGCTACGGCCAGGGGAGCTCGCGCGACTGGGCCGCGAAGGGGCCCCTGCTCCTCGGGGTGCGCGCGGTCATCGCCCGGAGCTTCGAGCGCATCCACCGGAGCAACCTCGTCGGCATGGGGATCCTCCCGCTGGTCTTCCCGGAAGGGATGAGCGCCGAGACCCTCGGACTGACCGGACGGGAGAGCTACCGGCTCCTCCTCCCCGGGGGCGCTCTCCGCCCGCGGGGGGAGGTCCTCCTGGAGGCCACGCGCGAGGGGGCACCGCCGGTCCGCGTGCCGCTGCGCTTGCGCATCGACTCGGAGGTGGAGCTCGAGTACTGGCGTCGGGGAGGCCTCCTCCCCTACGTCCTCTCCCACCTCCTGGCCCCCGCCGCATGAGCCCCCTCGCCGACCGCCCCTCCGCAACCCCGGGTCCCTTCCAGGCGCTCTCGCTGGACCTGTGGTTCACCACCATCTACTACGAACCGGGCGACGAACGGGTGTGGAGCGAGTGCCGCCACCGCGAGCTCCGGTCCATCCTCACCGACACGGAGGGTCGGCCGTTCCCGCTCACCCGCGTGGAGGAGGGGGTCCGGAAGGTCCGGGCAACGCTCCGGGAGCAGGGGGTCGCGCTGGACGCCGTGGCCCCGCGGACCTACCTCTCGTACGTCGCCCATGAGCTCGGGAGCCCGGTCCAGCCGAAGGAGGGGCAGGTGAACGCCTACGCCGAGGCCGGGCTCGTCGAGGCCCCTCCCCGGGCGAACCCGGAGGCCCTCCGGCTCCTCTCCCGCCTGGCGGGCCGGGGCATCCCCGTCGTCGCGGTCTCGAACTCCGCGCGTCCGGGAGAGGTCTGGCGCCGCTTCCTCCACGACCAGCACGGCCTCGATTTTGCGTTCGTGCTGAGCTCGTGCGACTTCGGCTGGAGCAAGCCGAGCCCCGGGCTCTTCCGGGTCGCCACGGAGCGGCTGGGCATCCCCCCCGCCTCCCTCCTCCACGCCGGCGACCGCTGGGAGCTCGACGTGGAGGGAGCCGCCTCCGCCGGCGTTGCTCCGGCGCTCTACCGGGGACTCTGGGGACGCTACCCTCCCTCCGAGTCCCACCTTCCGCACGCGCGCCACGACGGAGGCCACCCCGGGGTGCTCCAAATCGACTCTCTCGAGGAGCTCGAACGGGAGGAGCTCTGGGAGCGTCCCCCGGGAGGGCCGCCGGTTCCCTACAGCAGATAGGAGAGCGGGTCCGACTCGGGAGCTCCCGAGCCCCCTTCGACCTTCCCGGAAGGGCGGTCCGCGCGACCCGTCGCGGAGGGGTCCGGGGGGAGCTGGCGGAAGGCCTCGTACCCCTCACGCGCCTCCGGCACTCTCGGCGGAAGCCCCCAGCGGGGGGCGGCGAGGAGGAGCCCGACGGCGATCACCCCTCCCGCCACGGCCACACCTGCGAGGGGAAGGGCCGGATGCGGATACGCCGGTGCGTTCAGGGCCGGAGGAGTGAGGAGCGAGGCCATCAGGCCGAAGGCCCCCGCGACCCCGGCGGGGGCGGAGTCCACGCTCGTCGGTCCCACGGACGGACCGGTGGGGTTCGATGGAGCGGGGCGCCCCGAGAGGGAGGGGGCGCTCAGGTTGGTGGCCGTATAGTCCGTCTCCGCGCCGACGGCGCCCAGGTGCGGGGAGTTGAGCGACCAGTCCAGCCGGGCGGGCCCGGTGAGCGCGGGGGTGGTGGCGTTGTCCCCCCACGGGGTGCCAGGGCCGAGGAAGAGGGACGTGGAGGGGAAGAGGAAGCACGGCCCGGCCCCGAGTCCGAGGGCCCCGCTGAACTCCAGCGAGAGCATGGGGCCACGCCCCTTGGTCCCGAGGGAGTAGTTCCCCGGGCTGCTCCCCGCCAGGCTGACGTTGCCCTGATGGTCGAGCGCTCCGGACCGCCGGAAGATGCGGGAACCCCCGTTGGTGGAGTACTCGTGCCCGGCGCTCACGAACTGGCCGGTGGAGACGAACCCGGCCGTCGCGGACCAGCTCTCGCCGGCGGCCGGTGCCGAGGGGACCAATCCGAGCGAGGGGGAGAAGCTGATCGCTTCCGAGCTCGAGACTGCGTCGGAGTAATACTGGAAGCCCGAGCGGCCGTAGTAGGGCCCGCTTCCCCTCCACTGGTAGAGGCGGGTGACGTTCCCTCGCATGGAGGCCCCGGAGCCGAGGAGCGCGAGGGCAGGGACGGAACCCCCCGATCTCTTGACGGTCCCTCCGCTGGTGAGGTTGGCCGTTCCCTGCTGGCGGAGGTAGCCGAACGCGCTGATGTTGGCGGTGAGGAAGGGATCGCGGCAGCTCGGGGCGCAGAGCGTCACGGTGTAGAAGGCTCCCTGGACCCCGGTTCCGGTCACCTGCAGCGAGCCGTTAGGGCCGCTCGACTGGTTGAGCACTTCCGCAGAACCGAACAGGCCATGGAAGAGATAGGTGTACGGGCTCAGCACCGGGGAGGTCGCACTCCCGTTCCCGCTGACGCTCCTCTCGCCGGACCAGGCCCAGCTTACCCCGACGGCGGGGCGAAGGAGGACGGTCGGGGCCGAGGAGGGCGATCGCGCCGTCCCTCCGGCCGGGAGGAACGCCAGCAGGAGGGCGCAGAGGACCAGGGTGGCCCCCAGAACCGGTCCGATGCGGGGTTTCCGGGCGGAAAGGGGCACACCACTCGGCGAGCGCATGGGATTCCCCGTGACCCCGCCGGAGCACTTCAGCCCGCGCCACTACGGCATGGGGCGGTCCTGTACTCCGTGCGAGGGAGCGACGATGCCGTCGGGGGGGCAGCGCACCGACACCGGCCCCGGGCCCGCCAGGCTCTTGAACCGGGCCGAGTTCCCGTCGGGCAGCAGAGAATGCCATCATGGACGCAGGCCGGATGAAAGATCCGGCCCCTCGGGGATTGACGAGCGCCGAGGCGAAGGTCCTCGCCGTCCTCCTCGGGGCCGGCGGCGAGCCGGAGTCCCAGCGCGAAGAGGGCAGCGGGCTACCACGCTCGACGTACGTGGTGGTCCGGCGCCGGGCCTACCAGGAAGGATGGGTCTACGACCGCTTCCTCCCCCACCCAGCGCTCGGCTTCTCCGCGGTCCGCTTCCTGGTCGCCCAGCCCTTCCTGGAGAGCCGGGCGGAGCTCGCAGCCCGCTGGAGGGCCCTCCCCGGCAGCGTGGTGGTCTGGTCCGTGGGGGACACGGCCCTCGGGGTGGTGTTCGAGGGCCCGAACGGGAGGCGCCCCGAGGTCCCCCCCGAGATCGATCCGGCGCTCTGCCGCAACGGCCTCTCCCTGCGCTGCGACCTCACGGAGGCCTCCGTCCCGGTCTTCTTCGATTTCGAGGGGGTCTGGGCCCACTTCGCCGAGCTCGGCCCTCCCCGCAGCTATCCCCGCCCGCTCGGCCGTCTGGAGGGCGAGGACGGGCGGGCGGAGCTCCCTGCGCTCTCCCCGGGATTCTTGCGCTCGGCGACCCAGCTGCTGGCCCGCCCTTTCCTGCCAGAGGAGTCCGAACGGCGCTACCGATTCGGCCTCTCGGGCCTCCCGCGCTCCCAGCAGTCGCTCTGCCGGCAGGGATGGGTCGAGTGGAGGGTCTTCCCCAACCTGGACCGGATCCCGAGCTACCGAGGGCTCCTGCTGCGGCGCCTCGTCCTGCTCCACGGAGAGCTCGTCCCGGGGGCTTCGCTCGAGGGGCTCTACTGGTCGCTACGCCGGGAGGCGGGGATCTGGCCCTTCCTGCTCGCCGCCGAGGGGAACCGCGTCCTCCTCGGGGCCCTCGGGGTCCGGCCGGGGGGGGCCGGGGAACTGCCCCCGCGGCTCGCTTCCCGGGGGGCGCCGGTCCTGCCCACGCTCCTCCGGTCCCTGCGCAACGTGGTGAGCTTCCACGAGGAACTCGGGCGTTCGTCGCTCGACCCGGACCACCGGTACGACCGGGTGGGGCCGGTCCTGGCCCGCTCGCCGGTGGGCCCGCTCAGTCCTGCCAGTCGTAGCGCGTCTTCTGCGTGACCGTGGACCGGTCCACGGGATGTTCCGAGCGGATGTTCAGTTCCTCGGCGATGCGCGCCACGAGGGCCTCCAGCCGCGCGAGCCGTCGTTCGAGCTCCTGCAGGGTCGGCTCGGGAGTTGCCATGGAGGTCCGGAGAAGGTCCCGGAGGGAGAAAAAGGCCCCGCTCCCCGGAGCGTTCGGGCGCGCCGTTAATACCCCCCGGGCGTAGGCTCCCCATGCGAGTGGAAACCTACCGGTTGAGCCTCTCCTTCGACTACCCGGCGCCCTCGTTCCAGGGGGTCCTCGAGATCGAGGCCCGGGAGATCCCGGCCGACGTGGCGATCGACGCTGTCGGGCTGACCCCGGGGGAGGTCGAGGTGAACGGGCGGGCCGTCTCCGTGGAGGTCCATCCCGAGAGCGAGTCCTGGGTCCTTCGGGGCTGCCCGTCCCTCCCCGAGGGACGGATCCGGATCTCCTACCAGGGGGCCGCCGCGTCGAAGGCGCTCGAGGGGTTCTACCGCTCCCGCTACGGTGACTCCCACATCTTCACCACCGACTTCGAGCCCACGGCCGCTCGGCGGTTCTTCCCCTGCTTCGACCGGCCGGACCTCAAGGCGGTCTTCGTGCTCGAGGTCGAGCTCCCCCGGGGGCCCTCGGTCATCTTCAACACCCCCGTGGCGGAGGAGAAGGTGCGGGGGGAGCGCCGGAGGCTCACTTTCGCACCCACCCCCCGGATGTCCACCTACCTGTTCTACCTGGGGGTCGGCCCGTTCGAGGAGACCGTCAGCCACGCCTTCCGCGTCCCGGTGATCGTGGCGGCCCCTGCGGGCCGGGGGGCCTCCGCTGCGTTCGCCCTGGAGGCGGGGACGAAGTTCCTCGCCGAGTACGAGCGCTACTACGGGATCCCCTTTCCGCTGCCGAAGATGCACTTCATCGCCGTCCCCGAGTTCGGCGCGGGGGCGATGGAGAACTGGGGGGCCATCACCTACGTGGAGCGCGCCCTCCTCGTCAGCCCCTCGAGCTCGGTGAACACCCGTCGCCGGGTGGCCGAGGTCATCGCCCACGAGCTCGCCCACCAGTGGTTCGGGAACCTGGTCACCATGGCCTGGTGGAACGACCTCTGGCTCAACGAGAGCTTCGCCACCTTCGTTCAGGTGAAGATGGTCGACCGGGTCTATCCCGACTACGAGTCGCTCAACGACCTCCTGCTCAACCGGACCTCCCTGGCCCTTGCCCTGGACGGCCTCACCACCTCCCATCCCATCCAGGTCGAGGTCCACCATCCCGACGAGATCCGCCAGGTCTTCGACCAGATCTCCTACGGCAAGGGGGCGAGCGTGCTCCGGATGACCGAGGCCTTCCTGGGGGAGGAGGCGTTCCGCCGGGGGGTCATCGAGTACCTCCAGGCCCATGCCTACGGCAACGCCCGGGGGGCCGACCTCTGGAAGCACCTCAAGGAAGCCTCGGGCCAGCCCGTGGACCGGATCTTGGGGGCCTGGACGGGCCAGGCCGGCCACCCGGTCGTCTCCGTGGAGCGGAAGGGGGGTGGCGTCCGCGTCCGCCAGAGGCACTTCCTCTACCAGGGAACCCCCTCGGACCGCCTCTGGCCGGTCCCGATCAACTACCGGGCGGACGGGACCCCCGGTCGCTTCCTGCTCGAGGGGGAGAGCGCGGAGCTCCCGGTCCAGGATCCGAAGCTCCTTCTGCTCAACGAGGGGCGCGCCGGCTTCTACCGGGTGCGCTACGACGAGGCCGGCTACGCCGCGCTCCGCGCGCACCTGGAGGAGCTCTCCCCCATCGACCGCTGGGGGCTCCTCGACGACCTGTACGCCTTCCTCCAGGAGGGGAGCGCGGAGTTCGAGCGCTACCGCACCTTCGTCCGGGCCCTGGAGGGGACCGACGAGTTCCTGCTCGTCTCGCAGCTCGCGACCCAGCTCGCCTCGCTGGCCCGGCTCGTGGGCTACCGGGGCCCGGTGGCGGAGCTCCAGAGATCGTTCCTCCGCGTCCAGCGCCAACGGCTCGGCGTGGACCCGGTCCCGGGGGAGGCCGAGAACTCCACCGCGCTGAGGGAAGGGATCCTGCTCGAGAGCGTGCTCGCGGACCCCGAGTTCGCTCGCACCCTGGCCGGGCGTTACCCCGGGTACGACCGCCTCGACCCCTCGCTCCGCGCAGGGGTCCTCACCGCGTACGCCCGGCACGGAGGGGGAGGGGCCCTGGACGAGCTCGAGGCCCGTCTCCTCCGGGAGAGGAGCGACGAGGAGGCGCTGCGCTTCTACGGCGCGCTGGCCCGCTCCTCGGACCCGACACGCCTGGAGCGGACGCTCCGGCTCGCCCTCGAGGGGAAGGTGAACCGGATCCACAGCGTCTTCGCCCTCACCCTCTCCGCCTGGCTCCCGGAGGGAGCGACCGCCTCGTGGGAGGCGTTCCAGCGCCACCGGGAGGAGCTCCGGGAGGTCCTGCACGGGACCACCTACGTCGCGCAGCTCCCCGTGCTGGGGATCCCGGCCTGGGGGCTCCGCCGGCCCGAGGTGCGCGAGTACTTCCGGCGCGAGCCGATCCCCGAGATGGACCGGGGGACGCGCGTGGGGTTCGAGCGGCTCTCCCTGGAGGAGGCGCTGCTCCCGCGCCTCCCCACCGGCTGAGGGCCCGGCGGGGAAAAGAGGAGGCACCGGCCCCGGGGACAGGCCCGGGGCCGGGGGGCTAGGCGCATACGCAGATTCTGTTTGACGGAGAGTGCGACGAAGAGGTAGCTAGTCGATCGTTAGTGGCCGCGGGCTGAGGTGGTCGCCGAAGCTTCCACCGTACACCCCGGCTCTATCGAGCCCGTCGTCTACGGATGATCTCAAAGGTGTCTCTTTTCA
>JAKATE010000122.1 GCA_021828085.1 Thermoplasmata archaeon
TCCGATCTGTAGAAGGAGGTACTTCGACTCGGTGTTCACCGGGGTCCGCCAGAGCCGGGAATCGAGCCAGGTCCCCCCGATCTCCACGCCCCGGTCCTTCCGGCGGATCTCCAGGAACCGGGTCATGCCCGCGACCTGGCCATGGGGCCGGTAGAAGATGGTGAACGGCAGGTCGGTGCCCTCCGCCTGCAGCTGGAGGAGGTCCTGGACGAGGCCCTGCATGGCGGAGGGGGTGTCGTGTTTGCCCGTCCGCATGAACGTCCAGATGTCCGGCGAGCCGCCCGCCTGGAGGAGCCCGGGCAGGTGCTCCATCGATAGCGGGACGAGCGCCACCCAGTGCCCCTGGAGCGTCAGGGGCGGGTGGAAGTTCATCGGAGCTGCGGTGGGTGGGGACGAGTTCGCGGCCATCTACCCCTTCCTCGCGGAACGTCTACGCGCGGTCGGCGGCGCCCGCGCCTGGCCCCGGCTCCGGCCCCGGGCTCGGGTCTGCGCCCGAGGTCTCGATCGACGGGCCCCGGGTGGACCTGGGAGGACGGGCCGGGGGCTTCCTCGCCCCGCGAGCTCGCCGAAGAGGTCGCTCAACCGGACGTCGGCGGCACCCAGGAGCACGGTGAGATGGTAGAGCAGGTCCGCTCCCTCCCAGGTGATCCCCTTACGGTCGTGCTTCGCCGCCGCGACGATGAGCTCGCTCGCCTCCTCGCCCACCTTCTTCAGCCGCCGGCTCTCGTTCTCGAGGAGCTCGCGGGTGTAGGAGCCCTTGGGAGCGTCCGTGCGACGCGACTCGACCATGGCTTCGAGGCGGTGGAGCACGGGCGCGTTCTGCTCGACCTCCAGGGGCACCGAGTCGCCGAAGCAGCTGCGAGAACCCGTGCGGCAGATCGGCCCGTGCGGGACCACCTTGACCAGCAGCGTGTCCGAGTCGCAGTCCCAGACGGTGGCGACCACGGTCGCGCCGTGGCCGGAGGTCCCACCCTCCCGCCACGCCTCCCCGGTGGGAGGACCGAAGAGGACCAGCTCGCGGCGGCGGAGCAAGGCCCGGAACGAGCTCTCGCTGGATCGCCCCAGCATGAGCACGGTCCCGTCCCTGGCGTCCTGAACGATCGTGGGCAGCGTGCCCCCTCGCGGGAACCGCGGGCCACGAGCTCGACCGACCGTCGCACCCCCACCCCGCGATGTCCCGACGCTCTTCACGGGCGCACTCCCAGAACTAGAGAGGGAGGACAGGCCATGACCTCTCCGATGGAACGTTCGCTCCGTTGGGGCCCCCCGGAGGTCGGGCGGGGCGGCGGGACCTACCCACGACGCCTCCGCGACCGTGTCCCCGGATGGGTGCCGGACGAGGGGGAGGGGGCGGTGGGAGCGGAAGGAGGGGAGGGCGCCGTCGCCGGGTTCGGTTCCCAGGGGCGGGTGCGCGCGCGCATGGCCTCCGCGTTCGCCCTCATCCCCTCGGCCTCCGCGATCACCGATCCCACGGGGGCGAGGGAGAGGGCGTCGGCGTGGGTCAGCCGTTGGGAGGAGGTCCAGCGTCCGAACTCAAAGGTGGTGAGGCCGCTCGCGAAGTGCGCGGCCCCTTCCACGGGAAGCACGTGGTTCGTCCCGGTGACGTAGTCCCCGAAGGCGACCGAGCTCCACGGTCCCAGGAAGAGCGCTCCGCACGGGGGAGGGTCGCGTTCCCAGCTTGCGAGGTCCTCGAGGCAGACGAAGAGGATCTCCGGAGCCACCGCTTCCGCAAAGCGCCGGGCCTCCGCGAGGTCCTTGGCCACCCAGATCTCGACCTGGGCCTCGGTCTCGGGGGAAGGGAGGTCCCGTTCGAGCCGACGCGCGAAGGTCTCGGCGAGCCCTCCGCCGAGCACCACCACGCGGGCCCGGGAGTCGGCCCCGTGCTCCACCTGCGCGAGGGTCTCCCGTACGAGGAGGTCGAAGGGGGCCGAACGGTCGAAGAGAAGGAGCGACTCGGACGGCCCCGCGAGGGTGTCGATGCCCACCTCTCCCATGACGATCCGCTTCGCGCTCGTGAAGTACCGGTTGCCCGGCCCGACGAGCTTGTCGACCTTGGGCACGCTCGCCGTGCCGTAGGCGAAGGCTCCGGCGGCCACCGCACCACCGAGCAGGAAGATCCGGTCCACTCCCGCGAGCCGGGCGGCGGTCGCGACCGCCGGGGATAGCCCGTCCGCCTCCCCCTTCTGGGGCGGGGTGGCGAGGAAGATCTCCGGGACCCCGGCGACCTTCGCCGGCACCGCGGTCATGAGCACGGTGGACGGGCTCGGGAACTTCCCTCCCGGAACGTAGACCCCGACGCGCCGGACGGGGCGGAAGCGCAATCCGAGGACCGAACCCCCGGGGAGCCGTCGCTCGATCACCGGCGGATGCTGCGCGGTGTGGAAGGCGCGGATGCGCTCGGCGGCGGTGGAAAGGGCCTGGCGGACGGGTGTCGAGGTCCGCGCGTCGGCCCGCTCCCAGGCCTCCCGGCTGACCCGGAGCGCCCCGCCCCACCCGTCGAGCTCCTGCTCGAGGCGCCGGAGCGCGCCATCGCCCTCCCGACGTATCGACTCCAGCACGGGGCGGACCCGGCCGGCGGTCGCTTCCAGGGTCGCGTGGTAGGCACGACGCTCCTCCTCCATCGAGGCCAGGGCGGCGGGCCCGAGGGGACGGACCGCGATCACAGGACCCTCCGCACGAGAGCAGAGGTCGGGACCACGGTCCGGATCATCGAGCAGCCTCCCACGTGAACGAGAGGGTCCCCAGGACCGGGGGAACATAGAGACGGCCGGACCCCGGACGGGGAGCTGGGAACAGGGAACTAGGAACAGAGAGCTGGGAACGGGGAGCGCGTCGGGTCAAGCTCCCCGACGTCCCCCGGAGGGGACCACCCACCGCAGGTCAGCGCCCTGGTCCCACCGCTGGGGCGGTCCGCCCCTCCAGTATTCCAGCGCGCGGCGGCGGACCTGTGCGTATAAGTACGCTGTACCCGGTCCATTTTCCTGTGACCCCGAAACGGGCCGCCAGGACCGTACCCGCTCCTGGGCGCACCCGGCTTCGTCCGGCCTTCCGCCCATCCTCCGTACCTCAGGGACGGACGCTCTACCGTGGCCGGGCCGCGCACCCCGCGCCCCACCGCGACCCTCGGGCGCACCGAGCCCCTCGAGCCAAGGTCCCTCCGCCCGCGGTGGGCCTCAGCGTCGCGCGGGCGCGAGTTCGCGACGCGCCCTGGGAGGCCGCGCACTGGATCGAGCTCGCGGACATCCTCTACCGCCGAGGAGAGTTCGACCTTGCGGCGAAGGCCTATCGGCGCGTCCAGGAGCTCGTTTCGGGAGGCGCCGCCCACCCTCGGGGCTCTTCGGGCGCTCCCCACCCCGCGCCGATGGCGGACCCGCCGGAGCCCAGGTCCTCGCCCGCCCCCGAGGGAGGGCCGACCCCCGAGCCCGTCGCAACCCCGAAGGTTCCGATCATCACCAGCGCCACCGGGCAGACGCGGGCCGTCCGGTTGCCCGGCACGAACATCCTCGTCGCAGTCACCGGCCTCACCCCGTCCGCCTCGTCACTGCCTCCCCCGAGGCATCTCCGAACGCCGGAGGAGGCCTCGGACCGTCCCCGCGGCTCCGCCCCCTCTCCGCCGACGCCCTCCGGGTCCGCCCCAGCTCCCACCCCCTCCCCGTCCCGCCGCCGCCTCGAGCCGGGGTCCCCTCCCGACGCGCGGGTCCGTACCGGGCTGGAACAGGACATGCTGCGCTTCCTGCAGATCTTCGACCGGCCGCCCGCCCCCTCCGAGGATGGCAAGAAGCGTGCCGCGAAGGAAGGCTCGAGAGAAGAGGGCGCGGCGACCGGGGGCGCGGAGCCGCCCACCTCGAAGTAGTTGGGAAGGACTCCCCCGGCGAGAGGACCTGCCGAACGGGTCCGTCGGCCTTATGGCTCGGACCTGATGCGAGGGCCAGTCCCATGACCAAGTCCAACGACAAGCCTCCCCGCGCGCCCGCCCCTCGCCGAAGCGGCTCGACGGATCCGGGGGCCGCGACCTCCGCCTACGTCCGAGAGGTCGAGAAGGACCGGGAGCTGAAGGACCGGTTCATGGCCACGCAGCCGGAGAGCCCCTTCTCGGAGGCGAACCTCCCGTTCCACGGACTGAAGTACTTCCCGGTCGACCCGAAGTGGAGGCTCGAGGCGCGCTTCCAGGAGGCCAAGGGCTCGCCCGAGGTCTTCCTCCGCACCAGCGAGGACGGCCACGCCTCGATGCGGAAGCTCGGGAAGCTGTCCATCCAGCATGCCGGGAAGAAGTACGACCTCTCCCTGTTCCACGCGGGGCCCCAGGCCGGGAACATCGCGTTCCTGCCCTTCCGGGACATGACGAGCGGGAAGGAGAGCTTCGGACCGGGACGGTACCTGAACCTCGAGCTCAAGGAAGGCAACGAGTACATCGTGGACTTCAACCAGGCGTTCAACCCCTACTGCGCCTACGTGAGCGGGTACGAGTGCCCCTTCCCCCCGGTCGACAACGACCTGCACCTGCCCGTGCGGGCGGGCGAGAAGGCGTACGACCCCACGAACAACCCCGCCTCTCCCGAGGAGGCCATCCGGCTTCTCACGCTCCGCTTCCGGGAACGGCTCACGGCCCGCAAGGCCGAGTCGAAGGCGCACGGCCATTCGCCCGAGAAGGAGGACGCGTGAGCGCACCCACCCCCCTTCCCTCCGACCGTTCCATCGTCGTCACCGGTGGCGCGAGCGGGATCGGCCTCGCGGTCACGAACCTGCTTCTCTCCGAAGGGGTCCCCGTGGCCGTCCTCGACCGTGACGCTTCCGCGCTCGCCCGTCTGCGCGACCGGCACCCCGGAGCGCGCCTCCTGACCCAGGAGGTCAGCGTGACCGACGCGGCCGCCGTCGACCGTGCGGTCGAGCGGGCCGCCAAGGAGCTCGCCCCTCTCTGGGGGGTCGTGACCTGCGCCGGCATCGTCCGGGACCGGACCATCCTGAAGATGACCGAGGAGGACTGGCGCGCCGTCCTCGACGTGAACCTCTCGGGGACCTTCTTCGCCCTCCGCGCCGGCGCGCTCCGCATGAAGGAGCTCGGGGGAGGTCGCATGGTCGCGATCGCCTCCATCGTCGGGCTGAGGGGAGGGTTCGGGCAGGCGAACTACGCCGCGAGCAAGGCGGGGGTGGTGGCCGTCGTCGAGACCGCCGCGCGCGAGTTCGGCAAGCACGGGATCACGGT
Source organism: Thermoplasmata archaeon (assembly GCA_021828085.1). Classification (GTDB taxonomy): domain Archaea; phylum Thermoplasmatota; class Thermoplasmata; order Lutacidiplasmatales; family UBA184; genus JAKATE01. The sequence goes on from JAKATE010000122.1 coordinate 5,204, forward strand.
GAACGCCATCGCCCCGGGGTTCGTCCGAACCCCGATGACGGCGAAGTACGGCGAGACGCTCGAGGAGGCGTGCAAGGCGGAGAGCCCCCTGGGCACCGTCTGCGAGCCCGAGGACATCGCGCGGTCCGTCCGCTACCTCCTCTCCCCCGAAGCCGGGCACATCACCGGCGTGGTCCTCCGCGTCGACGGTGGACAGGCGATCGGGGCCTGAGGTTCCCCCTCGAGTCCCCGACGGGACCCGGTGGGGGAGGCGGCTCGTCGGTGGTGTAATATCCCCAGCGTTCGTCCGTCCCTCGGAGGCAGGGAAAAGTGCAGCTCGAGACGCTCAAAGGCGTCGTTCCCGCGGTCCTCGCGACGCTCGCACCGAAGGAAGCCATCTATTGCGAGCACGGGATCATGCTCTACAAGGACCCCACGGTAGGTGTGGGTCGCAAGACCATCGCCTCCTCCGGGGTCTTCGGGTCGCTCAAGCGGACCACGGTCGGGGGCATCCCGTACTTCCTGGCCGAGTTCAGCGGTCCCGGCAGCGTCGCCTTCTCCCGCGACGGC
>JAKATE010000123.1 GCA_021828085.1 Thermoplasmata archaeon
CGATCTCGACCCACTGGGCCGGCTCGAGGGCGAGGTTCAGCACGGCCCCCATGAAGAGCTCGGCGATGAAGACCATGGCAAGGACCCCGAAGGTCCAGTTCGGCCGGAGCGTCCAGGGGGGCCCGGCCGGCGCCTCGAAGCGCTCCGGCTGGACCACCGCGTCGAAGAAGAGCGCCATCTCGAAGAGGATGGAGAGCGCGAAGGCGAGCCCGTCGCCGTAGACCCGCCAGACGTAGAGGCCGGCCATCATCAGCGCGTAGACGGAGAAGAGGAGCAGGTAGTAGCGGGAGAGGACCGGGGCCATCTGGCGGTGCCGGTAGAGCCTCTCGAAGACGAAGACCACGAGGCCGATCATCACGACGCTCCCCAGCACGAGGGTCGGGTCGACCAGCGGGGAACCCGCGAAGGCGGGCGGGGAGAGGAACATCAACCCCGCCTGCGCGAGCAGCATCCCCACGAACGGCGTGGGGAGCCTCCGCCGTAGGAAGTAGGCGGAGAGCCCCATTTCGAGCGCCATGGGGAAGAGGAACCAGGGGGAGTTCACCCCCAGGACGAGCACGTCCACGACGCTCCGCGCGCTCGAGACGACGAGCGTCCCCGCAGCGAGCTGGAAGGTCCAGCCCATGAGGAACTCGTTCAGGACGACCAGCCCGAGGATCCCCAGGGCGAAGGTAGCGCGGCGTTGGAGCGGGGTCGGCTCGTAGCGCTCCTTGAGGCGGAAGTGCCTCTGGGCGTCCTTGAGGTAGACGTAGACCACAGGGAAGACCAGCACCGACATGGCCCCGCTCGCCAGCCAGAGGCCGTCGACCAGTCCGGCCGTCCCCGGGTGCAGGAAGTACAAGAGCGCCCCGCCGAGCATGGCGATCATCATGCCCAGGAGGAAGAGCACCAGCCCCGCAGCGGTGACCGTGTGCGCCTCGGCCGCCCACTTGATGAGGAGCGCCGTCAGGGTGGCCATGGCGGCCGCGATCAGGCCGAGGAGCAGCAGGAGGAACGGGGAGAGCACGGACTTCTCCCCTCCCCCCGGCCCGCTTACGCGCGGCGGGCGCCGCCCACGCTGGCGGTCCGGGATGCGGCCTCGGCCGGAGCGGCCGGGACGGCGGGAACCTGGATGTCGCGTGTTCCCGCCGCCCCCTCCCAGGGCGCGGCCCTACCGCGGAGACGCCGGAGCACCCGGGAGGGCGCAAGGCCCAGGAGGAGGGCAAACCCCCCCAGCAGGACGAAGTAGCCCAGCCACGAACCGACCAGGGCGGCTCCGGTGAGGGGGCTCGGTGCCCCTCCCAACGCCGTGGAGACCCCGGCCACCCCCAGCAACTGGTTCCCGAGCCCGGAGATCCCCCAGCCGGTGAGCGGAGGGGGCACCCCCACCAGGAGCGAAAGTCCCGCGAGGACCAGAAGGACCCGGTAGACCCCCACGAGCCCCCGATGGACCGGTCGCGCGACCATCGGCCCCAGCAGGGCGGGGAAGAGGGAGAGGAAGACCGCGGTGAGACCGACGAAGGGCCGCTGGACGATCCCTCCGAGGAACACCGCCGGGAAGGACGATCCGCTGGGAGGAACGGTGAGGAGGATCAGGAGCGACAGCGTCCAGACGAGACCGGCACCGGCGAGGAGGGCGCGGAGACCGACGCTCTCCCAGGGGATCCGGGCCCGAGACCGGGGGGTCGCGGCCGGGGAGGTCTCCTTCGTTCCCTCCCCGAGGCCGAAGAGGTCCCCCGAGATACGGATGAGCTGTTCCTGCGCGACGAGGGCGATCTCCAGGATCGCCAACTGGAAGACGTTGAGGTACCAGGCGTTCTGGAGGAGCTGGTCGTAGTTCGTGCCGCTCGCCTGCGCCACCACGCCGATCCCCGCGGCTGCGGCGGCGGTGGTGGAGCAGCACGCCCCGACCGTCAAGAGCGCGATCATGGCGGGGGTGAGGCTCGCGAGGGCGCTGGCGGATCCGGCCCCCCGGGGGGCCGCCCGCCGCTGCCGGAGGATCCGGACCGCCAGGAGGAGACCGGCGGACATCCCGATTCCGACTCCGATGGAGACGAGGATGGTGGAGACCGTCGCCGTGAACGGCAGCTCGAGAAGGCCCCCCGGGGCGATCAGCAGCACGGCAGGATAGTTCCACCACTGGCTCGAGTACGGGTTGGTGATGATCTCGAGCTGGGTGTTCGCCGTCCCCGTCGGGCCAAAGATGATCATCTGGCCCACCACCATCGAGAGGAAGCCGTAGACCAGGGCGATGGAGAAGGCGAGGCCCCGACCGAGGCGGTTGCGGATGAGCGCGCGGGTACGCTGAAGGGAGACGACCGACCAGAGGGAGGAGTTCTGGCTCAACGTCGCACCGGGGGCAGCCGGTCACTTGGCAGGGTCGGATAAGGATTCGGTACTTACTTCCGTTTCCCTTCGACCGGCCTGGGGGGGGCGGGGACTCCCTCGCCCTGCCGGGAAGGGCGCCGGTCAACCGTTGACGCCACCCTCCGGTTCCCGTCGCCCCGCTCCCGGGGGTTCCAGGCTCCGCCAGAGCGCGTAGGTGGCATAGGTCCGGTAAGGGGCCCAGCGCTTTCCAAGCCGCCCGACGCGGGCCTCGCTCGGGAGAGCGCGGTCCCCCCAGTTCCGCTGCACCGCCTTGCGGAGACCCAAGTCCCCCACGGGCAGGACGTCCGGGCGATGCAAGGCGAAGATGAGGAACATCTCGGCCGTCCAACGCCCGATCCCGGGGAGCTCGGCCAGGCGCTCGACCACCTCCGCGTCCGGCCGGCCGGAGAGCGCGTGGAGGTCCAACCTCCCCTCCCTAAGCTCGGAGGAGAGCGCCCGGAGGTAGCGGACCTTCTGCGTGGAGAGTCCGCAGCCCCGCAGGGTATCCTCGGGCGTCGAGCCGAACCAGTCGGCGCTTGGGAATCGCCCGGCTCCCGAGCGCTCGCGAAGGCGCAGGACGATCGAGCGCGCGGCACCGCCCGAGATCTGCTGGCCGACGATCGCCCGGGCGAGGCACGGAAAGGCTCCGGGAGACGGGGGGAGCCTCCAGCTCTGGCCGTCGGGCGGAAGACAGCGGGCGAGGACCGGGTCGGCGTTCCGGAGGTGCTCCGCAGCTCGCCGATGGACCGGCGAGGGACGTGGTGGCGGGACCTGTGACTCCTCCGACGTTCGGAGACGCACGTGAAGACCCTCGCGGGCCGCTGCACCGGCGTCCCGGCGTTGCATCCGTTCCCCCTGGCCGTCGATCAGGCCGGCTGCTGCGTCGCCTCGGCCGGGGCCCGGGGGGGTCCTACCGTCCCCAGCGCTGCCGCCGCGGGCCGGTAGATGACCCGACGGATGAGCAGGGCCACCTCGAAGATCATCACCGAAACCGCGGCCGCCGCGAAGAAGAAGCCGCTCCCGGGAAGGGCCGAGAGGACCAGGGAGGCGGCCGCTCCGACGGCCATCACGGCGAATCCCACCGCGACCTTGGTGACGGTGGCGAGATAGACCGGGGAGGCGGGCGTGGGCTTGCGGAGCTCGTGGACCACCACGAGGAGCGTGGCGAGCATCACCACGCCCATCCCCGCCGCCCCGACCGCCGGCTCGGCCAGGACCCAGGGTCCCACGGCCGAGGTCGACGCCAGTCCCAGCCAAACCCAGCGCTCCGCCCGGGGGAGCTCCACCCAATAGAGCAGGACGACCATGTTTCCCATCATCGCCCAGAAGAACCACACGTTGCTCACCGAGGAGGCCAGTGCCTGGGCGAGCCCCGTGAGCCCGCCGGTGTAGAGCGCGCCGACCCCGGCGATGCCGGCGACGAACGTGGCCCCCATGAGCACCTCGTTGCCCGTGATGCTGCTGGCCAGGAGGACCGGCCACAGCCAGCTCTTCCCGCGGACCCGCCGGGTGGAGGCGCGCAGGAAGAGCGAGGTCGCCCAGACGAAGGGGCTCATCATCATGATGTTCACCCCGAAGAGCGCCACCGTCCAGCCGTTGAAGGACTGGGTCAGCACGGCGGTCAGGACGGTCGCCCAGAGACCCGCCGAGGCCACGAGCACGAAACCGACCAGGATGGCACGGGAGAGACGCGGGCGCCCTCCGCGACGGGGGAAGAACTCGACGAAGACGAACAGGTTCACCAGGATCATGGCGATGGCGATCGCCGCGTAGACCCCGGTCTGATAGCTCAGGGGAAAGGGGACGTACACGCTCTACCCTCCCCTTCGGCCGGAGGACGAGGCGCGGCCCCCCGCCTCGACAGCTCCTCCCGACCCTCCGGCGACCATGGGACTCCCGCGGGAACGGGTCGGGAGCACCCGCCCGGGGTATTGGGGTTTGTCCTTCCGCAAGGGGGGACCCCCCCGGCGCGCGCGGCAATCCTATAGCCCGAAGGACGTTCCATCCCGGCATGGCCCCGGTCCGGCACCCACCGCGCAACCCCCGACGGGAGTTCGACCGGGAGGCGCGCCACTACGACCGGACCGCCTCCGCCACCATGCCGCGCTACGCGGAGCTGCACCGGATGCTCGCGTGGGGGGTGCCCCATCTTCCCACCCGCCCCCTCCGCATCCTCGAGCTCGGGCCGGGGACCGGCACCCTCACCGAGCTCCTGCTGGAGAGCTTCCCCCACGCCCAGGTGGAAGGGGTCGACCTCTCGCCGGCCATGGTGACCCTCGCACGGCGCAAGCTCGCGCGCTTCCGGGCCCGGGTCACGCTGCGCGTGGGGGAGCTCGACGCCCTCCCCGGGGAGACGAAGTACGATGTGATCGTGAGCTGTCTCGCGATCCATCATCTCGTGGAGGAGCGCAAGCGCCGGCTCTTCCGCCGGGTCTACGAGGCCCTGACGCCGGGCGGGTACTTCGGCGACGGGGACGACCACCTGCCGGAGGATTCGCGCTTCGACGAGCGCTTCAGTGCGCTCGCCTCCTCCCTCTCGAGGCCCCAACCCCGCACGGGCCGGCGCGAGCGCGACGTCCTCCAGAAGGTCTGGCACGCCCACGAGTACTTCGATCACCCGGTTCCCCTCTCGCAGGAGGTCCAGTGGCTCCGGGAGGCCGGCTTCGTGCACTTGGACACCCCCTGGCGCTTCTTCAACCAGGCCGTCGTCTGGGCCTACCGCTGATGCCGGACCCTCCCGCGTTCCGCTCCCCCGGGGCCTTGGGTCCCCCCCTCGGGGACTGACATGGCCGGTCGTCCCCCGGAACCCGAGTCCCCCTGGACGGGCCCGGGAGGGCCCGTCCGGCTGGAGGTGGGAACCCATCCGGAGAGCTACCCGTGCAAGGAGTGCGATGCCACCCGGGCCCTTCTCGCCGAACTGGCCGCCCGGAGCCGGGACGTAAACTACGCCTTCGTCGCTCCGACCGCCCCCGGGCACGAGGGGGAAGCCTCCCCGCCCCCCTGGATCCGGCTTCTCCTCCCGGGCGAGGAGGACGGCCCCGTCCGGTTCCTCGGGACGCCCGGCGGATGGAACCTGCGCGCGTTCGAGGGGGCCCTCGAGGAGTTCGTACGTCCGGCCCCCCTGGACCCGGAGTGGGAGGGGATCGTCGCCCGGGTCCGGCGCCACCACCTGGTCCGGGTCTTCACCGACCCCTCGGCCCAGGACACCGTTCCCCTGGTCCGTCATCTCGCACGGCTGAGCGAGCGGGTCTTCCCCCGGATGAGCGTGGACGTGGTGAACGTCCCGAGCTTCCCCGCCTGGACCCGGCGGCTCTCGCTCCGCTGGCTGCCGGCGGTCGCGGTCGACGATGTAGCCAGGTACTATGGCATGC
>JAKATE010000124.1 GCA_021828085.1 Thermoplasmata archaeon
CGCGCCGCCGACGATGGCCCGATGGGTCCCCTGGCTCCTCCTCTCCGTCGCCCTCTTCTCCCTCTTCCTGGGGCTCGAGCCGCTCCTGACCTACGCCGCCTGGGGCTCCGACACGGGGGAGTACTACCGGCTCACGCTCACGCTCGCCTCCACCGGCCACTTCTGGCTCTCCGGCTACCCCGGTTGGGGTTTCGGCTACCCGTACTTCCCCGGGATCTTCGAGATCGGCGCCGCGGTGAGCCAGGCGACCGGCCTCGATCCCCTCCTCAGCCTCGAGATCGCCGTCCCCGCCCTGGGAGCCCTCGGGGTGCTGCCCCTCTTCCTCCTCTTCCGGCGGCTCTATCCGTCGGACACCGTGGCCATCACCGGCGCGGCGATCGCGGCGGTGAGCTTTCCCCGCCTCTTCCTCATCTCCCACGCCGCCCCCCTCACGCTGGGGGATTTGCTCTGCGTCGGGGGGCTCTGGGCGTTCGTCGAGCAGCGCAACGACGCGCGCTGGATGGTGGTGGCGGTCCTCGTGGGCTCCGCGCTCATCATCAGCCACCATCTCTCGTCGTACTTCTTCTTCATCTCCGCTCTCGGCATCCTCACCCTCCTCGAGCTCATCGTCCCGGGCCGGTGGTCGGCCCGTTTCCCGGCGCGGGAGTACGCCTTCCTCGTCGCCTTCGTCGTCGGGCTCTTCGCCTACTGGGGGGCGTTCGCCACCCCCTTCCTCGGGATCGTCGCCGAGGGGCTCCCCTTCCTCCCTCCCCCGACGACCTTCCTCCACGCGCTGGAGACCGCGGGGGCGGGAGCGTTCCTCGGAAGCCTCGTCGTGCTCGTCGCGGCGCTGCTCGTCCGCCTACGGCGCGCGCATCTCTCCTCGCGCTCCCGCCGGCTCTTCCGCGTCCGATGGCCGAGGCCCTCGTCGGTCCTCTCCCACTGGCTCCTCATCACCGTCGCCCTCTTCGGCGGCCTCTCCCTCCTCCTCGTCGTTCCCCTCCCCACCACCTCGGTCACCATCACGCCGTTCATCCTCCTGTGGTACACGCCCTTCCTCCTCCTGGTTCCCCTCGCGGCCGGGAGCCGGCGGCTGAGCAGCTTCAGCGACCTCGGGCTCGTCGTCCTCCTCTGGCTCGGGGTGCTCGGCCTCTCCGCCCTCTATGGGCTCGTCTCGAGCAGCCCAGTCATCCTTCCTGAGCGGCACCCGGAATACCTGGTGCTCCCGCTCTCGCTGGCCATCGCGATCTCCCTTCGGCACCTGGTCAAAGGGACCGGCTCCCCGTCCCCTTCCCGACGGGGATGGGTCGCCGTGGGGCTCGTGGGAGTGCTGCTGGGGGCCAACGCCTTCATCGCCTACCCTCCCCCCAGCGCGCTCGTCGGCTTCCAGGAAGGGTTCACCCCACAGGATATGGCGCTCGCCGAGTGGGCCGCCGCTTCCCTCCCACCGGGGAGCGCCCTCGCCTCCGACCATCGTCTGAGCGACCTGTACTTCGGCCTCTCAGGGAATCCGGCCACGTGGGATACGACCCCGTGCCTCTTCCTCGGCTCGAATAGCAGCTGTGCCTTCGCCGAGCTCAACTCCTCCCTCGCCCCCAGAGGTCCCGGTCACCTCCCCCGACCGCTCGATGCCGTGGCCTACGACTGGACGATGCTCCATGTGGGGGTGGCGCTCAATCCCGCGGCCCCGGCCCTCACCATGAGCACCGCCGCGCAGGAGCGCCTGCAAGGGAGCGAGTTCGTGCTCCTCTACGAGGACGGAGGCGGCCAGGCCGTCTACTGGTACACGGGGGTCTCCTGACGGACAGCCCCGTCGAGGAACTCGACCGACAGCCTCCCGCGGGCCTGGAGCTCGCGGAGGAGCGCCTGGCTCCGGAGGAGCTTCCGCCGTCGTAGGTCGCCCTGGGCCCCCTCCCCGGACCGCCCGGGCCGCTCCCGGAAACCGGCGAGGAGCGCCCGACGCGCCCCGTAGGCCTCGGCGAGGTGGAGGGCGCGGTCCCCGTCGGCGAAGCCCCCGACATTGAGCAGAGGGGGGAGGGGGGCGTCCGAACAGCTTCCGAGCACCGGCCCCGGGAAGAGCGGCAGCCAATCCTGGAGGAGCTCCAGGTTGTCCCCGTGCGCATGGACCAGGAGGAGGCTCCCACGTCGGTTCGCCTCGATCTCGTCGGGCAGGTAGCCGTCGAGGTCGCTCACGATGAGGTCCGGGACGCTGCCCCGGGCGAGGCAGGCGCTGGTCGCCCCGTCGCAGGCGATGGTCACCCAGGGGCCCGTGAGGGTCGGGTGGGCAAAGAGCGGAAGCGGTAGGCTCCCCGCCCCCCTTCCGACGATGAGCACCTGGGCCCCCCGTAATATCCGGGAAAGATCGCCCTCCCCCGCCTGGAGGCCGGCGTACCCCCCTCCGGGGCCGAGCGCGCGCACGAGCCAGTCGCGCGAGGCGCGTTCGGCCTCGGGGGAGAAATGGAACTCCTCCAGGATGGCGCGGTAGCGGGGCTCCCAGGCTGTGAAATCCATGCGCCGGTGCGCCGTTCCGGGGAGGGGGAGTGCTCCCCGCGGGCCACCGCCAGTAAAGCGACCAAGCATTTATAAGCGGGCAGGGATGCGTCGTTGGGTTTTCATCAGGCATGGCCCCACTCGCGCAGGAGATCCTCTCCCGGTTGCCGTCGGCGAAGAACGCAGGCAAACCGCCCGAGCCTTCCACCGAGGACGCTGAGCTCGAGGCCGTTCTCGCGAGCCTCAAGACCAACATCAAGGTGGTCGGCTGCGGGGGGGGAGGCTCGAACACCGTCGCCCGCCTGCTGGAGGACGGCATCTCTGGAGCGGAGCTCTACGCGCTCAACACCGACGCCCAGCACCTCTTGGCCACCCAGTCCCCCCACAAGATCCTCCTCGGCCGCCGCTGCACACGGGGCCTCGGCGCGGGAGCCCTCCCCCAGGTGGGGGAGCAGGCCGCCCGCGAGGCGGAGGACGAGCTCCGGAGCGCCCTCACCGGCGCGGACATGGTCTTCGTCGCCCTGGGGCTGGGGGGCGGGACCGGCACCGGCTCGGCCCCGGTCGTGGCCCAGATCGCGCGCGAGGTCAATCAGGGCAACTGCCTGGTGATGGCGGTGGCGACGCTCCCCTTCACCTCCGAGGGCCTGGTGCGGCGGGAGAACGCCCTCGTCGGCCTCGAACGCCTCAAGGCCTCGGTGGACACGGTCATCACCATCCCCAACGACAAGCTTCTCCAGCTCGTCCCGCGCCTCCCGCTCCAGAGCGCCTTCCAGGTCGCCGACAGCGTGCTCTCCCGGGCGATCCGGGGGATCACCGAGATCGTGACCAAGCCCGGGCTGGTGAACCTCGACTTCAACGACCTGAGGACGATCATGAAGGGCGGCGGGGTGGCGCTCATCGGGATGGGGGAGTCCGAGAGTGACAACCGGGCCGAGGAGGCCGTCCTTGAGGCGCTCCATTCCCCGCTCCTCGCGGTGGATGTCAAGGGGGCCACCGGCGCGCTCGTGAACGTGACCGGCGGACCGGATATGACCATCGCCGAGGCGAACAAGGCCGCCGAGGTGGTCCAGAAGACGGTCAGCCCGACGGCGCGCATCATCTGGGGCGCGGCGGTGGACCCGACCATGTCCAACACCATCCGCTGCATGGTCGTCGTCACCGGCGTGCGCTCGAACCAGCTCTTCGATTCGTCGACCCCGCTCCCCACGCACCTCCGACCGGAGGGGAGTCCCGGGATCGAGCAGGTCCGCTGAGGGACGGGAGGGCGCGCATGGGTTGGCTCGACCGGGCGAAGGACCTCCAGGACAAGCTCGACAACCGCTTCAAGACCGTCGGTCACGGCAAGTACGGGCGCATCCTGCGCATGGCGCGCAAGCCCGACGTGGAGGAGTACGTCCGGACCCTCGAGGTGGCCGGCATCGGGGCCATCCTCATCGGCGCCATCGGCTTCGCGATCTACATCTTCTTCACCCAGGTCGGGCCCTGGTTCTGGGGCGTCCTCACCGGAGGGCTCTGATGGTGGACCGGAGGGTGCGGTGAGCCCGCCGGACCCCAAGCCCGACGAGGGGATCGGACTGGTCACCCCGGAGGAGGCGAAACCCTCCGAGCCGACGGAGAGTGCGCCCAAGGAGTCGGTGCTCCTCCCGACGGAGGAGCTCACCGGCCCTTCCGCTCCCCGGCAGGCCAGTGCCCAGCCGGTCCATCTGACCCTGAAGGCCGTGGACGAGACCCTGCGGGAGGTCACCGCGGGGACGGTCACGAGCCTCTCCGCGGTCATCGGATCCGACCGCCCGGACGAGGGCACGGTCACGTTCCGGGTGGAAACCGTCTACACCTCCACGTACCCCGGGGAGGGGGCCGAGTGGCGGGTCTGGTGGCACCTTCCGGGAAAGAAGAACCGCGAGGAGCTCCTGGCGCGCAAGGTGGAGCACGATCTCACCCTCCACCCGCGCTCGGCGCTCCCCGTCACCTTCGATGTGGAGGCGCCCCCGGGGGTCCGATTCGGCGACCGGGTCGAACTGAGGCTCTCGGCCCGGTGGAAGGCCGAGGATGCCCTGGGGGAGGGACCGGCCACCCTCCGGCTCGTCTGGGCGGCCCGCCAGGCCTTGCTCGCCATCAAGACCTCGCGCGGCTACGAGCGCGAGGTGGCGGACACGCTGCTCGCCCGCGCCGAGGAGAAGCCCGGGGTCATCTTCGCCCTTCTCGTTCCCAGCGCGCTGCGCGGGTACGTCTTCGCCGAGGGGATGAGCTTCGAGGGGGTCCAGGAGCTCCTGCGGGGGATCCGGAAGGCCCGCGGGCTCGTCCAGGGGGAGACCACGCTCAAGGAGGTCGAGCCGCTCCTCGTTCCGAAGATCACGGTGGAGGGCTTCGTCGAGGGGGCCATCGTCGAGCTCATCGCCGGCCCCTTCAAGGGGGAGAAGGCCCGCGTGAAGAAGATCGACCAGGGGAAGGAGCAGATCACGGTGGAGCTCATCGAGGCCGTGGTCCCCATCCCCGTCACGGTGCGCGGAGATCACGTACGCATGCTCGAGAGGGGAGGAGCTTCGGTCAATGGCTGATCAGGTGAGCGTTCTGGTGGAAGGCGGCAAGGCGACCCCGGGCAACCCGCTCGGGCCCGCGCTCGGCCCTCTCGGGGTCAACGTGGTCCAGGTCGTCCAGCAGATCAACGAGAAGACCAAGGCCTTCGCCGGGATGAAGGTCCCGGTCGTCGTGAAGGTCGCTTCGGACAAGAGCGTCACCGTCGAGGTGGGCCGGCCGGGCACGGCGGCGCTGCTCCTCGCGGAGATCAAGAAGGAGAAGGGCTCGGGCAAGGCGAAGACCGAGAGCGTCGGTGACGTGACCCTCGAGCAGATCTCGCGGGTGGCGACGATGAAGGAGGCCGACCTCTTCGGGGCCAGCGCCTGGGAGCGCGAGAACCAGGTCCTCGGGACCTGCGTCTCCATGGGCATCACGGTGGGCGGACGGGACCCGCGCGAGCTCCTCAAGGAGCGCCGGGCCGCCCGCTCCGGGACCTCCGGATGATGGGGACCCCCGGCGGGCCGCAGATCCCCGACTTGAGCAGCGCGGAGATCGTCGACTTCACCGTGGAGAGCGGGGAGAACCGCGTCCGTCTCAAGCTCAAGGACGGCAGCGTAGATCGG
>JAKATE010000125.1 GCA_021828085.1 Thermoplasmata archaeon
CGGGCGCTCAGCGAGCGACCCCACGAGGTCCCCTGGCTGGTGCGCCGGGGAGAGGCCCTCACCGCCCTCGGCCGGCCTTCCGAGGCGCTGGACGCGTTCGACGAGGCGCTCCGGCTCAACCCCGATTCCCTCGAGGCCCAGCTGGGGAGGGGCTCGGCGCTGGAGCAGCAGGGACGGCTCGACGACGCGCAGGGGAGCCTCTCCCATGCCGGGCCCTCCCCCTGAGGCCCTCGGGGAACCCCTCCGGGTGCTCCCGACGGTCCCCCGACCTCTCCCCCCCTGGATCCGCGCCCGGCTCCCGGGCGGGCAGTACGACCGGGTCCATGCCCTCTTGGCCCGGCAGGGGCTCGCCACCGTCTGCCGGGAGGCCCGCTGCCCGAACCTGGGCGAGTGCTGGTCGAGCGGAACGGCCACCCTCATGCTCCTCGGGGAGCACTGCACGCGCCGCTGCGCCTTCTGCGCCGTCACCACGCGGAGCCCGCACGGGGCGGTCGACGCGAGCGAGCCGGAGCGGGTGGCCCAGGCGGTGGCGGACTGGGGGCTGCGCTATGTCGTCCTCACCCAGGTCTGCCGGGACGACCTCGAGGATGGAGGGGCCTCCCTGCTCGCCCGGACGGTGGAGGGGATCCACGCCTCGTCCCCGGGGACGCGGGTGGAGCTCCTCGTCGGGGACCTGGGAGGGAGCGAAGAGGCGCTCCGGAGGGTGCTCGACTCCCGCCCCGAGGTGCTCGCCCACAACCTGGAGACCGTGCGGCGACTGTCGCCCCGGGTCCGGGACCGCCGGGCGGGCTACGAGCGATCCCTCGCGCTCCTCCGGCAGGCCCGGGAGGGACCGAAGGGCGCGCTCGTGACGAAGTCCTCCCTCATGCTGGGTCTGGGCGAGGGGCGGGAGGAGCTCCGGGAGGCCCTCCGCGACCTCCGGGCCGCCGGCGTCGACCTGCTGACCTTGGGGCAGTACCTGCGCCCCGGCGGGGCGGGGTACGCGGACGTGGCCCGGTACGTCCCCCCCGAGGAGTTCGCCGAACTGAAGGAGGAGGCGCTCGCGCTCGGCTTCGCCGGTGTGGAGAGCGGCCCGATGGTCCGCTCGTCCTACCGGGCCGATGAGCTTTATCAGCGGGCCGCGCACCTCGCCTGAAGCTCCATGGCCAAGAAGACCAAGCCCGCCCGCGACGCGAAGGCGAAGGACCCCTACCACGAGTTCCGTTTCCCCGAGTTCGACGTGGTCGGCTTCATCGAGCACGAGCTCGAGCAGTCCTACGCCACCGCCCTCACGCTCCTCTTCGCCGTGGGGATCGCCCTGGTCTCCTGGCGCCTCACGCTTCTGGGGACGTCCCTGGGGAGCGGGCTCGTGGGCATCTTCTCCGGCGTCGCCGGGGTGGTGGGCATCGCGGCCGCCGTGGTGATGGTCTATCTCATCGGGAGGGCCCGGCCGCTCTCGGGGGAGTACCGCAAGGGGGATTGGGCCACCCTCATCGCCATCTACATCTTCCTCTGGCTCGGGTTCTGGGCCCTCTTCCTCAACCTCTGAGGGGGGGTCCCGGCCCCGGGGTGCCGAGGGGCGCCCGCGACCGTCGCAATCTCCAAGAGCGCCTCCCCCTCCGGCCGGCGTGAGCGTGGTCACCTTCGACCTGTGGCACACCCTGCTCTATCTTCCCCCCGACCAGGAGGAGAGGTACATGCGTCACCAGGTCGAGCTCGCCACGGAGGCCCTCCGGAGCGCCCCGGCGCTCCCGGGAGCCCCCTCGCTCGGGGTGGAGGAGCTCTCCCGGGCCTTCCGCCACGAGTACGACGCCGCGGTGGCGGAGGCGTCCCGCGGGATCTCCGTGACCCCCCGGGAGCAGCTCGAGCGTGCGGCGCGCGAATGCGGCCGCCGCCCCGACGTGGACGGCTATCTCCGCTCGCTCCGGACTCTCGTGGAGGAGCTCCCCCTCCTCCGCGCGCCCGGGGCGATCGAGCTGCTCGAAGGGCTGAGGAGCGACGGGCTCTCGCTGGCCCTCCTCTCGAACACCATCGGCGAGCCGGGGGATTACTTGCGGCCGGCGCTCGAGCGGCTCGGGCTCCGGGCGTTCTTCCCCGTGATCGTCTTCTCCGACGAGCACCCGTGGACCAAGCCGGCCCCGGAGATCTTCCTCGAGGCGCTCCGACGCCTGGGGGCCTCCCCCGGGGAGGCGGTGCACGTGGGGGATGGCTGGTCGGACCTGGAGGGGGCCCGACGGGCCGGCTACCGGGCCGGCATCCTCTTCGAGGGCCTGGGGGACTACGGCGAGACCTACCGGAGGCTCTTCGCCGCCCGGCCCGCCGGGGGTCTCGAAGCCGCGTACCGGGCCCGTACCCTCGAGGAGGTCCGGGGGCTCGTGCGGAGGATCCTCGGCGGCAGGAGAGCCTAGGCCCCCGCGGGCCCCCGGGGGGCGGCCGCGACGGGTTTCCCGGCGCTCTCGTGGGGGACGCCCCAGCGCACCCAGGGAAGCCGGCGGTCGACCAGCTCCGCCAGGGCGAGGAGCGCCGCCGGCTCTCCCCGCGCCTCCGCGAGAGGGACGAAACCCGCAGAGCGGGCGAGCGGCTCGCGCAGGTCCTTCCCGACGGAGAGCTCGGAGAGGGCCGCGTTGGTCACGGGAAGGATCCCCGTCGGCTCCTGCGGGATCTCCACCCAGAGCCGGCCATCGTCGCTCACGTAGGGCCCCCGGAGCACCCCGGGGGAGGACTGCCAGCGCTCGAGGAAGTGCGAAGCCTCCCGGGCTCCCACGGGCGGTCCCCGATGGACGCGGACGGGGGAGAGCTCGGAGCGGTCGGTCTCAACGAGGACGGCGATCCTCCCGCCGGCGGTGGCCGAGGAGGTGGCGAGGACGGTGAATCCGAGCCGCTCGAGGAGCTCGCGGGAGGAGCGCTCGACCTTGCGCATCTGGGGCCAGAGGATGTCCGGCACCTTTCCCGGGTCGTCGAGGAGGAGGACGATCAGCGTGCTCCCCCGGGGACGGATCCGGGACTCCATCTCCTCCGCGGTGAGCGCGGGGGGGGCGGGGGGGTCGAAGAACTCGGCGCGGGGACGGGCCAGGTACTCGCGCGCGCCGAGGATGAGGACCGAGAGGTTCCGGCGGGAGAGCGCGCTGGTGACGTTCCGGTGGGGGTCCACCGGGTCCGGCAGCACGAGGGCGGCATCGGCCATGACGGAAGGCTCCGGTCCCTCCGGGCAGAGTCGCTGCGGGACCCACCAGCCCGCGGCGGCCTTCACCACGGCGGGGAAGGAGCCGAGGAGGACGACCAGAAGCTCGGTGGAGTAGCCGGAGACCCCCTCGGTCCGGACCTCGGCGCCGTAGACCCCCAGGGAGGTGAGGAAGCGCTTGAGCAGGCGGACGTCGTCGCGCCTCTCCGGGGGGAGGTGCTCGGAAAGGAAGGCGTGGTGGAAGGGGGTGCGGTCCACCGCCGAGATGGGGGCGTCGGAGCGCTCCACCAGGTAGCCCGGGACGGCGTCCACCATGAACCCCTCGAAGCGTCCCCGGGCGTACGGATGCTCGGCGTAGCGGCGCTCGGGGGCCTCGAGCAGGCGATGGGCCAGGGCGAGACCGGACTCCGAGAGCTTTTCCCGGGGGAGGGAGGGGTCGAAGAGGAGGAAGAAGTCCAGGTCGAGTCGACCCGGCAGGTACGTCTCCCGCGCGGAGCTGCCCGCGACCAGGGCCTTCCGGAGCGGGACCCCCAGCTCCTTCGCCAGGGCGGTGGCGCGCTCGACCAGGTGTTCCCGGGCAAGGGCGACGCGGGCGACCAGGTCGGCGTCGGGACGGAGCCGGGCGGCGAACTCCGCTTCCAAGGGGGAGAGGGCTCGGGGGGGTGGTGCCGGCGCGTCCCAGGGAGGGCGCAGCCTCAGGGGCTGGGTCACGCCCCTCCCTCACGGGGTCGAGGTCAAGAACGTTTGGAGGGGCGACGTTCCCCCGGGGCCCTTCGGGCGCTTCTTGAGGTACCACGTCCTAGCCGGGGCATGGCGAGCGCGTTCCTCGAGGGGGTGGAGGCGGAAGCGAGCCTCTCCGAGGCGCTCCCCGGCGGGAAGGTCCGCTGCCTCGCCTGCGCCCGTTACTGCGTCATCCCCTCGGGCTCGCATGGCTTCTGCTTCGTGCGGGCGAACGAGGGGGGGCATCTGCGCCTGCTCACCTACGGCCGCGTCGCCGCCGTCCAGGTCGACCCGGTGGAGAAGAAGCCGCTGAGCCACTTCCACCCCGGGACGCGCGTCTTGGGGATCGGCACGGCGGGATGCAACTGGCGCTGCGCCTACTGCCAGAACTGGCAGATCAGCCAGGAGCGCGAGCCCCTGGGCCGCGAGCTCCCTCCCGCGGAGGTCGTGAAGTGGGCCCTCCGGGAGCACTGCCAGGGGGTGACGTTCACCTACAACGAGCCGACCATCTTCGCCGAGTTCGCCTCCGACATCATGCTCGAGGCGCACCGGCACGGGCTCTTCGCCAACTTCGTCACCAACGGCTACATGACCCCGGAGACGGTGGAGTTCCTCCGGGGCAAGCTCGACGCCATCTCGGTGGACCTCAAGGGGAGCGGGGAGCCAGGGTTCCTGCGCAAGTACGTCCAGGCGCGCGGGCCCGAGCCCATCTTCGACACCCTGGTCCGTCTCAAGGCCGCCGGGGTCCACGTGGAGGTCACCGACCTCATCGTCCCCCGGGTCGGGGAGGACCCCGGGGCCTTCCGGAAACTCGCGCGCTTCCTGGTGGACGAGCTCGGCCCGGACACCCCCCTACACCTGCTCCGCTTCCATCCCGACTATCACATGATGGACCTCCCCGAGACCCCCGTGGGCACCCTGGAGAGGCTCCACGCCATCGCCCGGGAGGAGGGGGTGCGCTACGCCTACCTGGGGAACGTCTGGGGGCACCCGCTCGAGCACACCTACTGCCCGAAGTGCGGGGCCATCGCCGTGGAGCGCTACGGGTTCTTCCTCCGGTCGTGGAACCTGGACGAGAGGAACCGATGCAGGGCGTGCGGGGAGCCGATCCCCATCGTCGGCCGCCCGCCCGCGAACTACCGGCCCCGCGACGTGATGCCCCTCGCCTGAGGGTCAGTTCCGCCCGTGGACGAGCACGTGGATGGGGGCGAGCTCGACCGCCTCGACGTCGCGGAAGCCCTTCTTCCTCAGCCAGTTGAGGACGTGGTAGGGGGGGATGAGCTGGTCGTCGAGGAGGGCCT
This sequence comes from Thermoplasmata archaeon, assembly GCA_021828085.1. Taxonomy (GTDB): domain Archaea; phylum Thermoplasmatota; class Thermoplasmata; order Lutacidiplasmatales; family UBA184; genus JAKATE01. Next base: position 5,182 of record JAKATE010000125.1, read on the forward strand.
CCAGGAGCTGCAGGCCGGACATGACGCGCCCGGCCGGGGTGCGCAGTCGCTCGATCTCGGGCCAGTCCGGGAAGGGGAAGTCGCTCACGAGGAGATAGCCGCCCGGGCGTAGCGAGCGGCGGACCTGGGAGAGGACCGAGTCCTTCTCCACCACCTCGTGGAAGAGCAGGTTCATCAGCACGATGTCGGCCGGGGGGAGCGGACCCTTCTCCAGGACCGCCTGAACGAACCGGACGCGGGAGGAGAGGCCCGCGGCTTCCGCGGCGGCCCGGGCCCGCTCCAGGTTCTTCTCGTCCAGATCGACACCGATGAACTCGACCGAGGGGAAGGCGCGGGCGAGCCGGAGCAGACCCTCCCCCCGGCCGCACGCGAGCTCGACGAAGACCGCTCCGGGCCCCATCCGCTGGAGGA
>JAKATE010000126.1 GCA_021828085.1 Thermoplasmata archaeon
AGCCGGGGTGGGGGTCTCACCGGGGGCTCTTCTGGAGGGCCATGAGGTCCTCCGTGGAGATCTTCCCGCCCTTCTTGAAACGGGCGAAGAGGTCCTCTTCCTTGGGAGGCTCCAGGACCTCGGGGAGCCCGGAAGCCTTGGCGCGCGCGGCGTAGAGCATCTTCTCCAAGTCGCGGACCTCCTCGATGCACTGGATGTGCTTGCGGTGCGCCTCGTCGCTCGCCGCCTTGACCTCGAGGAGCTTCGCCTGCGCCTCGTCCGCCTCGCGCCGGAGCCGGTCGACCTCCTCGAAGAGCCGGACCATGGACTCGTGCTCGCGCTGGGCCCGCTCCGCGAGCTCCCCCACGAGCCGGTGATGTTCCTCGGCCGCCACCCGGGCGTTCTCGGCCTCGCGCATCGCCTGGTCGACCTCGGGATCCTGGTGGAACGCCTCCTCCTGGACCCGGATCTCCCGCTGGAGGCGCTGGATCTCCGAGAGGAGGCGCCCCTCGGACTCCTTGGTGAGGGAACTGGTCATGTGCTTGAACTCGAGCTCCTTGAGCTCCTTGCGGAGCCTCCAGAGCGGCACCCCACCGGCCCGGGACTGGCGGGTGTGCTTGAGCTCGGCGACCTTCTCGGAGAGGGTCTCGAAGGCGTGGTTCGACTCGTCGCGGGCGCGCTTCTCGTCGCGGACCCCCTCGTTGAGGGCGTCTCGCTCGTGGCGGTGGAGTTGGGCCTCCCCGCTCTTGGCCCGGAGCTCGTCGATGACGGCCATGCGCCGCTCGGCCCACTCCCGGGCCTGGGCGTTGAGCCGGTCGCGCTCGTCGCGGAACTCGTCCGCGCGGCGGTTGGCCTCCGCCCGACGCTTCTCTAGTTCCTCGACCGCGTCCACCATCCAGCCGACCCCGCGGGAAACGCGGGGAGAATACGGTGGCGCAGCCTTTCGTGGGAATATAAACCCTTGGACCTTCGGGGAGGACCCGGGTCCCTCCCCGGTTCCGGGGGCCCGTTCCACGACCCACCTTTATCCTCCGAAGGTACATCGTTCGCCTGAAGTTCCTTCATGACCAGTGAAGAGGTCGGCCGGATCTACGGCGATGTGGGGCTCGGAGAGTTCCACCTCACCCTCGCGAGCCCCCTCGAGCGGGGGGAGTACCTTTCGGTCCGGGACGAGCACGGGCGCATGGTCCTCTGCCAGCTCGACGATGTGCAGCGGCAGAGCGACCTCAACGTCGAGCGGGCCGCCCAGCTCGTCCACGGCGGCTCCGTGGATGTCTCCGAGGCGTACAACGGCCGGGCCCGCATCCTGGGGTACCGGGAGGGGGGCCTCGTCCGGGTCCCCCAGATCCCCTTCGCCCCCGGTGCCAGCGTCCACCGCGCGGAGGAACCTCTCATCGCCGAGGTCCTCGGGCTCAAGAGCAATGGCAACACGGGTGCCTATGTCGGGCTCCTGCGCGGCCACAACCTCAAGGTCGAACTCGACATCAATGTCCTGGTCCAGCGCCACGTGAGCGTCCTCGCCAAGACCGGGGGCGGGAAGAGCTACCTCGTGGGGGTGCTCCTCGAGGAGTTCCTCCGCCACAAGGTCACCTGCGTCATCATCGACCCCCACGGCGAGTACGGGTCGATCCGCTACAAGACCGAGCACATCCCGAAGGAGCGCTCGGAGCGCTTCCAGGTGGAGCCGCAGGGGTTCCGGGACCAGGTCAACGAGTTCTCCCCGGACACCCGCCTCAACACCGAGGCCGAGCCGCTCACGTTCTCCCTCTCGCACCTCGACGCCCGGGAGTTCCTGACCTTCCTGGGGATCCAGAACGTCCGGGGCTACCTCGCCCCGATGAAGTCGCTGCTCGACCGGACGGCCATCGCCAACCCGGACTACACGGTGAAGGACCTGATCCGGGTGGCCCGGGGCATCGAGGAGGGGGGCTCGGTCTACGAGATGCTCGCCCAGCGGCTCGACTACATCGAGGAGACCGGGCTCCTCGGCCCGAAGGGGACGAGCCTCAACGAACTGGTGGTCCCCGGCAAGATGACGATCCTGAACCTCCGGGGGTCCGCTCCCGACGTGCAGGAGCTCGTCGTGACCAAGGTCGCGACGAGCTTCTTCGACCAGCGCAAGCGCGGCAAGATCCCCCCGCTCTTCCTCGTCCTCGAAGAGGCCCACAACTTCTGCCCGCAGCAGGGGCAGGCCGCCTCCTCCCGCATCCTCAAGACCATCGCCAGCGAGGGACGGAAGTTCGGCCTCGGCCTCTGCGTCGTGAGCCAGCGGCCCGCCCGGGTGGACAAGAGCGTCCTCTCCCAATGCGCGGCCCAACTCATCCTCCAGGTTACCAACCCCCTGGACGTCCGGGCCATCGCCCAGAGCATCGAGGGCCTGACCGACGGGATGACCGAGACCATCCAGGGCCTCCCGGTGGGGACCTGCCTGGTCACCGGCGGGGGCTTCGCCACGCCGCTCTTCTGCGAGGTACGCCCCCGTTCCAGCCGGCACGGCGGCGAGTCGGTGAAGATCGTCCCGAACTCCTGAGCGGGCCGCGAACTGCGAGAGGCGGGAGGCGAGAGCTCCGCCCCCTGCCCGGGTCTGCCCCTCGGGACCCCCGGGGGGGGCCCCGCGGGCCGGGCGGAGGTCCGGCTAGAGCCCCTGGAGGTACTCCGTGATCAGCCGCACCCCGAAGGCCACGTAACCGGGCGGATGGTACGGGGGCACCCACTTGGAGTTGAGGGAAGTGACGTAGGCCGTCCCGGCGATGTCGAGATGCGCCCACGGGGTCTCCCCGACGAAGGTGTGGAGGAAAGCCGCCGCCGTCAGCGCCCCGCCCGGCGGGGCTTCCAGGGAGTTCTTCACGTCCGCCACCTCGCTGCGGACCAGCTCGTCGTGGAGGGGCTTGAGGGGGAGCCGCCAGAGCCCCTCCCCGGTCCCCTCGGCCGCGTCGAGGAGCGCGCGGGCGAGACGCTCGTCGGTGGAAAAGAGCCCGGCCACGTCATGGCCGAGGGCCGTGACGCAGGCCCCCGTCAGCGTGGCCAGGTCGATGATGGCGTCCGGATGGTGGGTCGCATTGACCCAGGCGAGTCCGTCGGAGAGGACTACGCGTCCCTCCGCATCGGTGTTGAGTACCTCGATGGTCTTCCCTCCGAAGGTCCGGACCAGGTCTCCGGGCCGGTACGAGGTCCCGGAGGGGACGTTCTCGGCGCAGCAGAGGACCCCCACCACTTTCGGCCGGACCTTCAGGCGAGCGGCCGCGCGCAGGATCCCCAGCACCGCCACCGCGCCGGACTTGTCGAACTTCATGTGCGACATGTGGAGGGCGGGCTTGATCGAGATCCCCCCGGAGTCGAAGGTGATCCCCTTGCCGACCACGGCGATCGTGGGGAGCTTCCCCGCCCCCCGGCCCGGGTACTCCAGGACGACCATCCGGGGGGGGTGCCCGCTGGACCCCCCGCCGACCGCGAGGAGTCCCCCGCAGCCCATCTTCTGCAGCTGGGCCTCGTCGAAGACGGTGACCTTGAGGCCCATCGTCCGTCCGAGCTCCTGGGCCTTCTCGGCCAGATAGGCCGGGCTGGCCACATTGGCCGGCTGGTTCCCGACCTGGCGCGCCCAGAGCACGGCCTCGCTCACCTGACCGACACGGTCGAGGGAGCTGCGGACGCGCGGGAGGGTCCGGCGAAGGTCCCTTCCCAGCGCCACGACCAACCGTTCGAGGGAAGGGTTCCGCTCGGAGGTCCGGAACTCGGAGAACTCGTAGGCGCCGAGCTCCGCTCCCTGGGCAAGGTCGGCCGCGGCGACGGACGGCTCGACCCCCCGGAGGGAGAAGGTCGAGAGGCGCACAGCGATGGAGCCGAGGCGGTGCGCTTTGGCGTGGCGAGCGAGCACGGCACCGGCCCTCCGGAGGTCCTCTCGGAGCGCGCGGCCGGAGGCCTTGCCGAGGCCGACCACGAGCAGGCGCGGTCCCGTCCCGGCCCCCCCGACCAGGGAATGGAGCTCCCCGCGCTTCCCGGTGAGTTCCCCGCGCTTCAGGAGCGCGCTCAGCGCGCCCCCGGTCCGCTGGTCCTCGTCCTGGAGCTGCCGGGGGAGCGCCTTGCTCTCCGGGGCGGTTTCGGACAGCCCTACGGCCACCGCGTCGACGTCTTGGACATCCCAGGCCTCTGAGGAGACCGCCTCGATGCGCATGCCCGGGCAGAAAGCGTGGAGTGCTTTAGCTTGCCGGGGGGTCGGGGTCGCCGCCCCGGGCGGCCTGGAGGGGGAGGGCGGAAAGGGTTGGCCCGTGGCGCGCCTAGAAACCGCTCGTCCGGAGCTTGTGCCGGTCGACCTTGATGCCGGCGGGCGTGAGCGCGAGGAGGTTCTTGGCGACCCCCGCCACGTCGCCTCCGGTGTCCCGGACAACGTTCTTGAGCTCGGCGTTGAGCCGGTTCACCGCGACCTGGTCGTTCGCGAGCGAGGTGTAGTCGAGCAGGAGGGTGTCCCCCTGGTACGCGTAGCGCGTGAGGTTGTGAAGGTCCTCGAACCGGAAGATCTCGGCCACGCGCACGGTCCCTTTCGTGGCCGCGAGCGAGGCTTCCTCATCCTCGAAATGCATGGCTCCCAGGTCGAGGAAGGTTCCGTCTTCGAGGGTCTCATCCTGATGGCGTCGTAGGATCGGTTTGCGGAGCATGGGCCCGTCCGTCACCGTGAGAGCCGGGATGCCTCTCTTAAGCCTGCCGCTCCACGGGAGCGGCGGAGCTCTCCGCGCGGCTCGTGGGAGTGGGGGACCCACCAGGCGGAGCGTTCCCCCAACGCCACGCGGAGCGTCCGGCTCGTGCTTCCGTCCTCCGGGGAGGGAGGGAGGCGTCCCCGCAGGGTCCAGGTCCTTCCTCCCTCCTCAAGACGGACGAACGGAGAGCCCCGGGGGGGGAAGCTCACCTCCCTCTCCCGCACCCCTTCCGGCCCGCAGACCAGTTCGAGAGGCCGCCGAGAGTGGGCCGGGAGGCTCACGGGGGCTTCGCCCTGGGCTCCGGCCAACTCGAGCTCCCCCTGGGGGCCATAGCGGACCAGGCGGTAGAGCCTCCCCTCAAGTTCCAGATGATCGCCGGGAAGCGCTCGGGGAAGGCGCAGGAGGAAGGTGACCCGGTAGATGTCCTGGCCTCCCTTGCGGCTGTAGAGGGAGGCGGTCTCCTGGTACCGGGCTCGGTAGCGGTCCCGGAGGGCCCGGGCGGCGCTCCGGGCCTCCGTGCTCCCCGTGAAGTAGATGTCCCAGCCCTCCTTGAGCTCCTCCTCGAAGCTCAGCGCCCTCTTCACCGGCGCCGGAAGGTCGCGCTCGAGCCGGACCCAGAGCCGCTTGAGCCACTCGCGGAGCTCTCGTCCCTGGCGAAGCCCTCCGGAGGCGTCGCCGCGGAGCTGCAGGCGGGCCGTGTAGAAGCGGCCCTGCTTCCGGCTGCACTCCGGGCAGACGTGGTAGGTGAGGTGCACCTCGGTCGCGCACTCCGCGTCCCATTCCTCCCCCTTGAGTTCCAACCGTGCCCGGGCCCGTACCGGTCTCAGCTGGGGATTGTCCCCCGACTC
>JAKATE010000127.1 GCA_021828085.1 Thermoplasmata archaeon
GAAGGGAAGGATGATGGCGACGGGCAACGTGGGGGCAGTCATCAAGGATCTCAAGGGTCGCATCGGCGCTCTTGCCTGTGCGCTCGTCTCCCGCGACGGCCTGGTCCTCTACGCGGACGTCCCCTCGGGCGTCTACACCGAGACCTTCGCCATCATGTGCGCCACGATCCTTGGCGCCGCGGCCACCGCCAACACCGAGCTCAACCGCTCCCCCCCGGAGCGCATCGTCATCGAGGGGACCGACTCCCGCACGCTCATCGTGGGGAGCGGCAAGAAGGCGCTCCTGGTCGCCGTGGTCGACCAGGGCCAGGACACCTCGCGGGTGCTTGCCGAGGTGACCAAGGTCGCCGACCAGGTCTCCGCCTCCTAGACGTTCCCCCGACGCTGGTCCGCGTCGTCCGATCAGGCCCGCTGGGCCTTCCCGTTGGCGTTGGATTCCCGCCCCTCGGTGGGGATCCGGCGGGGAGGCCGCAGGGCGGTGAGGTGCCGGGTGAAGTAGCCGGCGAGCGCGGCGGCCAGGCGCGCGTAGGCGAGGGGGCTCGACTGGGAGGAGAGCATCCGCCGGTAGCGGTACTGCGCCCAGAGCTGCCCGTGCTTCTCCGTGAGCTGCTTTCGCCCGTACCCGTTCCAGAAGGCCTGCAGGAGGAAGCGGGCGAGGGTGGCGCGGGTCTGGTGGAGGACGAGCATCTCCGGGTCGTAGTGGATGCGTGCTCCCGCGCGGACCGCCCGGAGGTTGAGGTCGATGTCCTCAGCCGTGATGAAGCGGTCGTCGAAGCCCCCGAGGCGGACGAAGAGGGGGCGGCGATACCCCAGATTGCAGCTTGGGAAGGTCACATCCATCCCTCCCTGGTAGAGCTCCACGCGCTCGAGCTCCCCGAAGCGGGAGCTCCCCACGGCCCGGGTCCTCCCCGCCACCACCTCCCAGGAGGCGAGGCCCTCCCGCATGCGCTCGGCCCAGCGCGCATCGGGCAGGCAGTCCCCGTCGGTGAAGGCGATGAGCTCCCCCTGGGCCTGCTGGACGCCGAAGTTGCGTCCCGCCCCCCGGTGCCCGCGATGCCGGAAGGTCCTCACGCGGTCGGGGTGGGCCGCGCGGTACCGCTCGGCGATCTCCCAGGTCGCATCGGTGCTCTCGGCGTCGACCAGGACGATCTCGAAGGGGCCGGGCTGGCGCAGGAGGTTCTCGAAGAGGGAGGCGAGATGCGCCTCCTCGTTGCGGACGGTGATGACGATGGAGAGGAAAGGAGGATGCTCGGAGGGCTCACTTGGGGGCAAGTTCCATGACCACCACATCCCGGACGGCCCGCATGCTCTTGAAGGGGAGGATGAGGCGGTTCGAAGCGTCGGTCTGGAAGAGGCGGACCTCGATCTCGTTGTTCGGCTGGACGAGGACGTGCTGGATGTTCCCCGTGGTGGTGTCCACGACGAAGTTGTCGATCATCCCGAGGATGTCCCCTTCGTGGGTCATGACGGTCTTGCCCCTCAGCTCGGTCAGGAACTTTCGCATCTACGCCCTCGGTCCGAGGAAGATTCATCGCCGACCCTTAGATAAGTGTTGTGCGGCAAGGGAAGCGCGGGTCCGGGGCGCGTTTCCCGGCGGGTCCTACGGAGCCCGGCTCGAGAAACCTTAATTATGGACCTTCGGTGGGAGCCTCTCCATCAACATGGGAGAGCGTTCGAGCACGAGCCCGGATCTGGTCCATCTCCTTCGGGAGGTGCACCGGCAGTCCCAGCAGTCGCCGGCCGGGATCTGGGAGGCGACCGAGGAGAAGCTCAAGCGCTCCCGGAGCCGCCGGACCCCGGTGAACGTCGGCAAGCTCGAGAGGGTCGCTGCCCCCCGGGACGTCATCCTCGTCCCGGCGAAGCTCCTCGCCGCCGGCAAGCTCACCAAGCCTCTCACCGTGGCCGCCCTCCAGTTCTCCCCCGGCGCCCGCTCCAAGATCGAGGCGGCCGGAGGGCTCGCGCTCAGCGTCAGCGAGCTCATCGCCACCCACGGCGACGGCAAGGGGGTGAGGATCGTTGCCTGAAGCCCGATCCAAACCGCGGGCGCCCGCGGCCTCCCCCCACGAGGCCCCTCCAAGGCCCTCCAAAGGCCCCCGTGCCCCTCCCAAGGTCATCGATGCCTCGGGGCTCGTCCTGGGTCGTGCGGCGAGCCTCATCGCCCAGCGCGTCCTCCAAGGCGAGGAGATCGTCATCGTCAACGCGGACCGCGCGGTCGTGATCGGCCCACGGGAATCGGTCCTCTCCCGCTTCAAGGAGTACCGGGCCCGGGGTTCGGTCCGGAAGGGGCCCTTCTACCCCCGCCGCCCGGACCGGATCTTCCGCCGCACGGTCCGGGGGATGCTTCCCTTTCACCACCAGCGCGGCCGGGACGCCTTCAAGCGGGTCATGACCTATGTGGGCCTTCCCCCGGAGTTCGCGCAGCTTCCCCGGGAAAGCCTCAAGGGGGCTGAGCCCCGTCCCTCCCTGAAGCCCCCGATGACCTTGGGAGAGATCTCGCACCTGCTCGGCTCGGAGGGTCCATGGTGAAGGGCCCGGTGATGGTCCAGACGAGCGGCAAGCGCAAGGCCGCCACGGCCCGGGCGGTGCTCTCGAAGGGCCAGGGACGCATCTGGGTGAACTCCCGGCCGCTCGAGCTCGTCGACCCCCCCATCGTCCGCTCGAAGATCTCCCAGCCGCTCTTCCTGCTCGGCCCGCGCTCCCAGTCGCTCGACGTGCAGATCAGCGTCCAGGGCGGAGGGATCATGGGGCAGGCTTCCGCCGCCCGGACCGCCCTCGCGCGGGGGCTGGTGGTCTACCTGAAGGACCCTGCCCTCGCGGACATGTTCAAGCGCTACGACCGGACCCTCCTCGTCAACGATTCGCGCCGGAAGCTCCCCAAGCTCCCCCAGGGCCGCGGCGCCCGCAAGCGGCGGCAGAAGTCCTACCGTTAGGTGGGGGACGTCCATGATGGTACCGGTGCGCTGCTTCACCTGCGGGAACCTGGTCGGCCAATACTGGGACGCCTACCGCGAGCGGACCGCAAGGGGGGAGAAGCCCCGCAAGGTCCTCGACGAGCTCGGTCTGGAGCGCTACTGCTGCCGACGCATCCTGCTCTCCCATGTCGACCTCCTGGACGACGTGGGCCCTTACGGCTGAGTCGGAGCGCCACCCTCTCCCGCGCGGGGGGCCCGGGCCCCTCGTACCGATCCGTCCATGGAACCTCGGGTCCTCCCGAGCGGGCGGTCGTCGTCTCCCGCGCTCTGCACGGAAGCGGTCGGGGCCCGAACTCAAAATCGGGGGGAACCATCTCGAAGGTGGACGGGCCCCGGGCTGTGGACCTCCTTGCACGATCGGCACCGGTGTCGACCGAGAGGGAAGCGCGTCAGACGGCGGTGACGCGGGAAGACGGCCCCCGGCGAGGTGATCGTTCCGCTCGAAGCGCCCTCCAGATGGTCCCGCCGTCCGGGCACCTTCCGAGGAGATCGTCGGGCGCCCCGTGGGCCTTCTCCGGGGATGGACGGAAGAGGGGCGTGTGGCCGAGCCTCGCGCCGCGCCTGTTCTGCTCCCCCTCGGGGGTTTCTCGACGTTCGCCTTGACCCGGGCGGGGGGAGGGAGGCCTCGGTCCTTCTCCCTCGCCTTGGTGGAGAGGCGGCTCTCGAGCTCACGAACAATCTCGGGGGGGGCGGTGATGGACGTCCGCAGGAGGTGATCCTCGCGGCGGATCTCGACATCCTCGATCTGATCCTCGCGCCACTCGCCGGCGGTGAGAATGGCCGGCCGAACGCTATCGCGCCCGCTCACGCCCTGGGAGAAGGTCGATCCCGGTTGGAGAGCCCGGGGCGCCGGTCGAGGCTCGGAGGACGGGTCACAGGATGGCGGTCCTTGAGAGATGGCCGTCGGCCCTTTACTTCCGGCATGATCCCGGACCGAAGCGGGTAGATCCCGCCATCTATCCGGCTCCGCGAGCGGTTGGGAGGTGTCCCCCGGCTGAGCGATTCCGAGGGCTCCCCCGACTCCGCGGGTTCCAGCCGGGGGGCGGGAGAGGAGGTTCGGGGAGGTCGAGAAGGTCGGGACCGACACGCGTCGGCCCCGACCGAAGGGGTTGGAGCGAAGGCCCTCTACTCGTCCTCGTCGTCCTCGTCTTGGGCCTTGCCCTTGGAGCCCCGGCCCCGGGAGTCCTCGTCCCCCTTGGAGCCGGAACGGGAGGGGCGGCCTCCGCTGCCCTTTCCGCCGCCGCGCGAGCGTCGGCGCCAGGCGAAGTAGACCAGGGCGATGATGATGATGCCCACCGCGGCGATGGCTCCGTACTCCAGGTACTGGTTCGTCGGGGTCGGGTTGATGGCCAGGCTCGACTGCAGCACGTTGGCGCCGTAGTCACCGGAGAACTCGTTGGTGGCCGTGGCGTTCGCCCAGAGGACCCGGTTGCCCGTGAGGTTCCCCGGGGCCTTGAAGGTGAAGACGGCGCGGAACGTCTGGTTGTGCCGCAGGGTGGCGAGCCCGGTGTAGTTGGCCGTCCCGTTGATCACCCCGCCGGTGTAGCCGAAGAACTCCACGGTCGTCGGTGAGCCCAGGTAGGTCCGCTGCGTGGAGCTCGCCGGGCTGGTGATGTAGAAGTAGACGGTCACGTTCTCCGCGATCGAGGAGTTCCCGCCGACGTTGGTGACGTTGACGGAGACGGTGTAGCTGTCCCCCGCCGTGACCGAGGTCGGCCCGGTGAAGTTCCCGACCTGGAGGATCGGGCGAATGGTCCGGTTGGCGCTCACGGTGAAGTTGAGGTCCGTGCGGGCAGAATTCCCGGCCAGATCGGTGACCGTGAGGTTGAACCAGTAGCTCCCGGTGGAGGGGGGCAGGTAGAGGACGGGAGCGGAGGAGGTGGTGGAGTTGAACCAGCGCGGCTTCACCGCGGGGTCCTTCTGGCTGATCATGGTCCAGTTGTAGGCCGCGATCGAACCGTTGTGGGGATCGTAGGAGAACTTGTCCACGAGCCGCACATATGCGGTCTCGTTGGCGCTCTCCACGGCGGAGCTGATGTTCTGGTTGTTGGCGTTCCACAAGTAGGCCACCGGGACCGGCTTCTCGGTGTCGTTCACGAGGACCCAGAGCGTCGCCGTGGCCTTGTTCCCCCCAGCGTCGTACTCCGTCAAGGAGACCTTGTAGACCCAACCTTTCGTCGGATAGCTCGTCCCGTTGATCGTGACGTTCGTGAGCCAGGCCCCGGCCCCGAGGAAGGAGTAGGTGACGTTGTTGAAGGGTCGGGCCCCCGCGCTCAGCGAGTAGTTGAAGGCGCGATAGGTCGGACCCGCGGTGATGTTCCAGGCCGCGGTGGCGATGAACCCGGCCGTGGTCGCCCCGGGATAGAGCGTGCTGGTGCTCCCGGTCGCATTGAACTGCAGGGTCCTCGACCAGTTCACGTAGACGTACCCCAGGGTGTCCGACGGGTTGAGCCAATGAACCCGGGTGGCGTTCGTCGAGATCCGGGCCGCCGGAGGCTGCCCGGCGACCAGGACGAGGAAGTTCGTCGTGCTGGTCTGTC
>JAKATE010000005.1 GCA_021828085.1 Thermoplasmata archaeon
CGCCCCTGTCGGGCAGAGCCCGGTGGTGTTGATGGTGATGGCGTTGAGGATGTTCTGCGGGGTGTTGTTGAGCGGGTAGTGCAGCGCCCCGTCCCAGGCCGGGTTCGGGGCGAGCGCCGGGTTGGTCTTGTAGATCTGCTTCGCCACGTTGGCGTTGGGGAGCAGGGACTGACAGAGGATCCAGCCGGGGTTCACCTGGTAGCCGGGGTAGGTGGAGAACAGGCAGGTCCGGGCCAGGCTGAACAGCACGTCCGAGGGGTAGACCGGGTAGTGCGCCCCCGTGATCGGGTCGTAGAACTGGGCCGAGGGGTTGATCACGAAGGTGTAGTTGCCGTTCTTGTCCACCAGGTCGTTGCCGTAGAGGGCCGTGCACTGGGTGCTTCCCGGCACACAGGTGGCGAGGTTGGGGACGAAGTCCGACGCTGCCGGTCCGAGGTTCGATCCACTGTAGGTGACCAAGGTCTGGTAGACGTTGAGGATCGGCTCGTATCCGACGGTCTCGTAGTCGATGGCGGGGTCCTCAGAGACGGAACCGCCTGGGGATAGCTCGTAGGCGGTCAGCGTGCCGCGGGAGGGCGGGGCGGGGTAGGAGACCGGGAAAGGGAGGGCCCCGTGGTTCGGGACGTCCGACCCCACGAAGATGGTGAAGGTGAAGTTGCTGTCCGCGTAGAGGGTCGTCCCGCCGTCCTGGTACGACGTGGGGGCCACGAAGGCGACCGGGTAGGCCCCGATGGCCGCGCTCGAATCAGCGAAGACGGAGACGACCATGGGGGACCCGGGCCCAAGCCCGTTCCCCTCGGGGCTCCCCAGGGTGAGGGCCCGCGCCGAGGGGCCGAGGAGCGTGAAGTAGGGCGAGGCGAGCGAGGCGTTCGGGTCCGAAGGAGGACCGGTGACCCACGCCTCGAGCGAGACGAACTGCCCCGGCCGCAACACCGCGCTGGCCCCCTGGCGCGTGGTGGAGTTCGCCGTGACGTTCCCCTGGGCGAGGACCTTGTTGCCAAACCCGCTCGCGTTGGGAGCGGGGGTGACCGTGACCAGGGGGAGCGCCCCCAGATCGCTCAGGGTCTGCCCCTGGGTGTCCGCGGCCTGGACGTAGATGTAGTACAGCCCAGGGGAGGCGTAGGTGTGCACGACCCGGCTGGAAGTGTTCTCCTCGGTGGACCCATCCCCGAACCAGAACGCGTAGTCCGTGGAGGTCCGGTTCTGCGTGAGGGAGACGTTGATCGGAACGGGTTCGCCCGCCGTCACCGGATTCAGTAACGGCTGGGCCTGGGCGCCATAGACGCTCTCCACCCCGGGGGAGCAGATGGGGGAGGTCACCGGCTCGCAGGTGGTCCGGCTGGTGGAGCTCGAGCCGCCGGGCGAGCCCAGGTTCGCCCCCGCGAAGATGAGCAGGTAGCCGCCGAACCCCACGACCACGATCAGCACGACGAGCAGGGCGAGGAAGGTCCGGCGCCGGTTCTTCTCCTCGGCCGCGGAGACCGGGGGGAAGGCGGACGAGGCTTCCGGCTCCTCCCGGGCGCTGCTCGGTTGGGACATGCGCCCTCTGGCAACGGAAATCGAGCCGAAGGGTGTTATATATGTGCCACAGCGGCGCGGGTGGGGATGTCCCCCCGGCTACCGGATGTGGTCGAGGGAGAACGACCCCAGGTTGAAAGCGCGCCGGGTGAAATTGTAGGCGATCCACGCGCGCGACTGGACCTCCCCGAGCCCCTTCACGGAGAGGTAGGTCTTCAGCTGGTCGACCTTGAGGTTGATGGAACCGTCCATGAGGTGCTCGAGGAGCTGGACGTCGTTCTCGCTGTGCATCCCGGCGTCGACCATGTAGTAGCAGAGCGCCCGCTCCATCTTGCGCCGGCCCACGAAGGGCTGCAGGAAGCGTAGCGTGCCGGCGACGTCGAGGTAGGCGGCCACGGTGCTCACCGACTCGAAGACCAGGCGGTAGTACTCCGCCTCCTTGCGGAAGGTCGCCGCCGCCTCGTCGACGGCCTTGGAGAGGCTCTCCAGGAGGTTCTTGTCGTCGGGGGAGAGCATGGTGACCAGGGGGTCGCTCGAGGTGATCCCCAGGCTCATCGAGTAGAGGTCCACGTAGCGCACCAGCCCGCGCTTCTCGTACTCCGGGTAGGCGGGGAGGATGCTCGTCATCTCCTCGCGGACGGTGGTGGTGGCCTTGTCGGAGAGGAGCCAGAGGATGGGGGCCCCCTTCTTGAGCCCCTCGGCGGCGAGCATCCGGGCGAGCAGTTCCTTCCCCGTGTGCGCCGGGCCGTTCACCAGGACGTTGGTGCCCAGCGGGAGGCCGCCGAAGAGCAGGTCGTCGAGCCGGGGGACCCCGGTCCGGAGCTTGTTCGCCTCCACCTCCTCCTTCATCACCGAGCGCGCCTCCGCGAGCTCCTCGTCGGAGACCTCGCGCTCACGCTTCTGGAGCTCCTCCAGGCGCTGGTGGAGGTACTGCTCCCGGGTGCGCATCTCCTCCTCCTTGCGCGAGAGCTCGGACTCGAGGTCGCGCAGCTTGCGGGTCTTGCTCACGACCTCCGGGTCCGCGGAGATCTTCCGAGCCTCCTCGAGTTGGCGGACCTCCGCCTGGAGCGTTTGCTCCTTGACCCGGAGCGCCTCCTCCCAGTGGATGAGCTCCTTCTCCTTGAACTGGACCGGCTGGAGCTTCCGCTCCATCTCGTCGGCTCTGAGCATGAGCTCGTCGAGCCTCGCCTTGAGCTCGTTCTCCTTGAGCGCCTGGGAGCGCTCGCGCGCCTCCAGCTCGTCGAGCGCCTTCTTCATCTCGCCGTTGAGCGTCTTCGGCTCGAGCGCGGCGAGATGCGTGTGGCGCTCGTTGAGCTCGCGCTCCGCGCGCAGGTTCTGGACGGTCTCCTCGAGCTGGATGATGCGGCGACGGTGGTCAGCCTCCCTCTCCGAGTAGGCCCGCTCCTTGTCCTCGAGCTCCTGCTGGAACCTCAGCCCCAGCTCCCGCTGCGCCCCGGCGCCGGTGCCGCTCTGCTCCTGCGCCTGGCGCAGCGCCTCTCGCAGCTCGGCGATCTGCTGGTCGCGCTCCCCGAGGAGCCGCTGGGCCTCCGTGGCGCTGGAGGCTCCCCGCGCGCTCTCGAGCTGGCGTTTGAGCTCCTGGATCTCCGCCTCCCGGCTGGAGAGCGCCTCCTCCCGGGCGCGCGCCTCGCGGTTGCGGACGTACTTGATGACGGCCACGGAGCCCTTCTTCACGTGCTCGAGCTCCTCCTCGAGCTCCCGCCGGCGGGTCCGCTCGTCGTGCAGTTGACGGGTGAGCTCCTGGGCCTCTCGCAGCAGCTCCCCGGGCTCGAAGCTCTCGTTCCGGGCCTTGTGGAGCAGCTCGGTGAGCCATTGGAGGACCGCCTCCTCCCGCTCCCGGAGATCCTCCGGTATGGTGGCCCCCGCCCCTCGTCCCCCCCGACCCTTGGAAGGGGCGCGGGGAGGGCTCACGACGGGAACGGAAGCCGACGCCTCCAGCGCGGGGGTCGGGGCCTCCACTGGAGGGACGGCGGCCGCCGGGGCATTGAGGGCCCGGGCCCCCTCCTCCCCGACCCAGGCCTCCAGCACGCTGTCGTCCCCGGCGATCCACCGACGCAGCGCCTCCCCCCCCACCGGTCGGGATCCCGGCGGGGCCTTGCGAACGGGGCGGGTCTTGCCCGGGGGCTTGGAGCGACTGGCCAGCCACTTGGAGAGGAGCGCCTCGTCCCCCTGCGGAGGGGGTCCGCTCTTGAGGATGCGCTGGGCGTCCTCTTCGGAAAGGCCGGCGGAGACGAGCTGGTCCCGGGGGGCCTGGCGGGCCTCCGCGGGGGTGGTGAACCCGGCGGCGAAGAGCCCCTCAGCCGCGGCCGGAGCGACGGAGAGCTCTTCCGCAAGCTTCTGGACGGCCTCGTCCCGGCTGGGGGCTTCCTTGCCCGGAGGAGCACCGGCCCGTGGGGCCGCCTCGGCCATGAGCAGTCCTCTATTACTCCGACTCAGAGTATATAGGTTGGTCGACGAAGGCTTCCCAGGGCCCGGGGAGGCCCGGACTCCGTTCCCCGACGCTCCGTCAAAGGTTTGGCCTCTGCCCGTCTTGGCGGTCCGTGGAAGCCCGCTGGCGCGTGATGGTCTGGCTGGTCTTGTTCGTCGCCTCGCTGTTCATCCTGCCGGGGGCCATTCCACCAACCCGCCAGCCAAGCTACACCGTCGCCCCCCTCTCCCTGGGGAACCACTGGATCCTGGGGGGCTCCCCCTCGGGGTCGGGGCCTACCCCCCGCCTCTACGTCAACGTCACCCGGACCGTCACCGGTCGCAACGGGACCGCGGCGGAGGTCTCCCTCAGCTATCAGGGGACCCCCGCCGGGGCCGCTCCTTGGCCGTGGACCAACCTCACCTATGAGGACCCCACGGGCCTGTACACCTCCCTGGGACTGGCCTGCCCCTCCGGGAACGGGACGCTCCGCCCTTCCGAGCCGATCCCCCTGGGGCTCACCTTCCCGCTGGCGGGAGGGGGCTCGAGCCTCCTCGCGACCAACGGGACCCTCACGGGGAGCTGCGGGAACGGCCCGGTGGAGGTCGTCGTGGAGGGGAATTACACGGCCGAGCCCCCGCCGGGGGGAAGCCGGTGCGCGCTCTACCTCTGCGACCTGGCCTGGAGCTACCCATGCGCCTACACTCTCCAAGTGACCAGCCCCGGGGGCGTGCTCCTCTGGTCGTCCTCCTTCCAGGGCGTCTACGTCCCTTCCCAGTCGGGCTTCCAGAGCGTCCGCGCGAGCTCCCCCCTGGGACGGTTCAACGCCACGCTGGCGGTGAGCTCCGCCTCCGGCACCCCCCCGAACCCTCCCCTCTGGATCCAACTGCTGGAGAGCGCCGGGGTGGTGCTCTTCGTGCCGGTCCTGGCCGTCCTCCTGGAGGCCCTGCGCTTCCGCGGACGGCTTCGACGGGAGGAGGAACGGGACCGGGAGGTCCTCCGCGAGCTCGTCACGTCCGGTTCCGAGGACCCTTTCGCGGAACCGCTGGAAGAGCTCCCGCCGCCGGCCGATCGCGACCCCGGGCCCGGAGAACTCCCTAAATAGCGAAACCGCCGCTCCTGGGCCGGACCCATGGATCTCGAGGAGCGTCTCCAACTGGTCACCCGGAACAGCGCCGAGGTCCTCGTCCCGGAAGAGCTCCGATCGCTGCTCGAGCGGGAGGCGCATCCGAAGGCCTACATCGGCTACGAGCCGAGCGGCCAGTACACTGTGGGGCACCTGGTCACCATCGGCAAGGTCCGGGACCTCGCGGAAGCGGGGTTCGACGTGACGGTCTTCCTGGCCGACTGGCACGCCTACATCAACGACAAGCTGGGGGGGTCCTGGGAGCGCATCCGGGCCTCGGGGAAGGCCATGGAGTCGGTCTTCCGGGCGGCCGGGGTCTCCGAAGGGGTGCGCTTCCGATGGGCGAGCGAGCTCACGGCGCGCCCCGAGTACTGGGAGCGCGTCATCCGCTCGGCGAAGGCGATGACCCTCGCCCGGGTCAAACGCGCCATCACCATCATGGGGCGGAAGGAGGACGAGGGGGAGCTCGACGCCTCGAAGCTGTTCTATCCGGCCATGCAGGTGGCGGACATCTTCGAGCTCCCCGTGGACCTCGCGTACTCGGGAACGGACCAGCGCCGAGCCCACGTGCTCGCACGGGAGGTGGGCCGCCGGATGGGCTGGCCGGTGCCCGTGGCGCTGCACACTCCGCTCATCTCCTCCCTGAAGGGCGGAGGGCGCATGGACACGGACGACTCGGGGCTCCTCGAGCGCAAGATGTCGAAGAGCGACCCCGCCTCGAGCATCCCGGTGAGCGCTCCGGCAGAGGTCATCCGGGAGCGCCTCCAGCAAGCGTACTGCCCGGCCCGGGAGGTGGAGGGGAACCCGGTCGTCGAACTGGCACGCTGGGTGATCCTCCCTTGGGAGGGACGCCTTCGCCTGGAGAGGCCCGAACGCTTCGGAGGTCCGCTCGAGTTCCCCGACGAAGGATCGCTCCTCTCGGCCTGGATTGCGGGGGAGGTCCATCCCCTCGACCTCAAGAGGGCCGTCGGAGAAGGTCTCCAGAGGATCCTCGCCCCCATCGCACAGGGGCTCTCCGAACCGTCGCTGGGCGAGGTTCTCACGGGGGACGGAGGGCTTCCTCCCCCCCGTTCGAGCGGGTGAGCCCTACCCTCTCCCGGAGAGAGGCGGCCGGCCGCAGAGGAGGGAAAGCGCACCCTCAGGACCCGGCGGGGCGTCGACCATCGAGGTTCCAGAGGGGTTTCAGGAGGGCGAACCCCAGCGCACTGACCAGCATGGCCCCCCCGGCGACGAAGTAGGTCTCCACCGACCCGAGGACCGACACCAGGAGGGCCCCGACGGCGATCGCCGGTGGACCGGAGACGAAGCTCAGCACACCATCGACGGCGAAGTACCGACCCCGCAGGTCGGAAGGGACGAGGTTCTGCGAAGCCGTCAACCAGGCCGTCCCGGAATACCCTACCGCGAGGCCGATGACTGTGGTGGCGGCCAGCGTGACGAGAAGGTTGGGAAGGGAGCTCATCAGCACCAGGCAGGCTCCGCCTACGCCGCCATAGCCGAGCACCCAGGCGCGGCCGGCGTATCGGAGCCCCCGGGTCCGTCCCGTAAGGAACGATCCGATGACGTAGCCCGACGAATAGGTCCCCAGAAGGATGCCGAAGACGAGGGACCCCGCGTGGAGACCCTCGACCACGAAGACCACGAGGTACGTGAAAGTGAGCGTGAAGAAGAAATTGAAGAACATCGCCGACAGCGACAACTGCCAGAGCCCCGCCTGCGCGAGCAACCAGCGAAAGCCCTCGCGCATCGAGGCCAACATCCCCTCCTTTCGGGCGCCGTGCGATAGCCCGACGTTGCTGGATCTTGGTCGGGAGGCAAGGAGGGCAGCCGTGACGAGGGCCGCGATTCCATACGCCAGAGCGGCGTACGCAAAGCCGAAGACCACCCCCACGGTGGCGATGATTCCACCCCCGATGGCGCCCGAGACCGCCTGCAGCGTGGAGGTCACAGCGCGGTCGATCCCGTTGGCATCGGTCAGGTCGTCGGCTTTGACCAGGTCGGGCAGGATGGAGTACGAGGTCGAGCGGCGGAGCTCGGAAGCTGCGGTCCAAGCCAGGACGAGGGCGACGAGGGGGGTGATCTGATAGCCAAGGCGGAGAGCGACCCCCGCGAGGAGAAGGAAGGCGACGGCCCGGACAGCGTGAGCGGTGATGAGCAGCCTCTTTCGGTCGAAACGGTCCACCCAGGTCCCTGCGGGCAGGCTCGTCCCGACGGCGGCCAAGGACTCCGCGAGGGCGACGAGGCCCACCTCGAGGGCCGAGCCCGTGGACGCGTAGACGTACCAGGCGACGACGACGCCCGCGACCGAGGTGGCAGTAGACGAGAGGGAGTCCTGGGCGAGATAGCCGAGGAACGACCGGCTCCGAAGGAGATGCCGGGCGAAGGGTCGCGGCCGATCCGAAGGTGGGGGGCCCTCCACCACCGGTAATCGATGCCCCGGAGCGATAAAGCCCCCGGGTTGAACAAAGGGGACAGATTGGGCGCAAACGCGCCGGGAGCCACTGGCTTGGTGCGTAGACCTTCGGGCTCCCCCCTCCCAGCGATCGAGGGCAAGGTCGCCGGTCCCCGGCGCGACCGCCGAAAGGGCGAGACGAGGGCGTCGTGAGGGGGTTGCAGACCTCGGGGGGTGGTGGGAAGCAAGTACTTTATAAATACGCTCGTCATACGTTGTATTGGAGTTCCAACGTATGTCTGAAATACGGACGGTGATCCCCGACGAGATCGATGCCTACCTCGAGGCGATGGTGCGCACAGGACCCTTTGCGAGCAAGGCCGAGCTGGTGCGTGCCGCGCTGGTCTCCTACGCCCAGGAGACCGGACCCCTCGCCCAGGGGTTCGACAAGGAGCTGATCTTCTCCCCCGACGGGAGACTCTACCAGGTGGAGTACGCCCGGGAGTCGAGCCGGCGGGGACTGCCGGTGGCCGGGCTCCTCTACGACGGAGGGGTGCTGATCACGGCCTCCTACACCCCGACCACGGGGGTGCCGGCCGTGAACGTGCGGAACGAGGGGAAGGTGCTCTCCCCGAACCCTTCGGTCCTTCTGGCGGGGTCGGGGCTCGTCGCCGACTTCCGCTTCGTCCGCTCCGAGCTCAAGGGGTTCAAGGGCGCCACCGCGGAGGAGTGGGTCGATCTCCTCGCCCTGCTCTTCTGGCGCTTCACCTCCGAGCGCGGCCGACGCCCTTTGGGAACCACGCTCCTGCTCGGCACCTCCTTCGGGCAGAAGCCCCGTCTCTTCTTCATCGATGCGAGCGGGGCGGTGATGGAGGGGGACGGCTTCCTCATGGGCAACCTTCCCGAGGGCGCTCGGGACCGCTTGGCCAAAGGGTATCGCAAGGGCACTCGGAAGGACGCCGAGAGGCTGGCCGAGGAGCTCCTGGGAGCGCCCGGGCTCACCCTATCCCATCACGCCCTTCCGTGAGGCGAGGGGAAGGCCGAGGGAGCGGGTCGGCGCGGCGCGAAGGCGCCCACCTTAAATAGCGACGGCGATAGGCGCCCGGGCCCGTGAGCCGAGGCGCCCAGGCGCCGCTGACGCGAGGTGACCAATGGCGAAACCCGTCTTCGTACGATTTGAGACGCCGAGCGAGATCGCCGACAAGGCCCTGCAACTCGTCCAGGTGGCGCGCGAGACCGGGAAGATCCGTGTGGGCACCAATGAGGTGACCAAGAGCTCCGAGCGCTCCGAGGCGAAGCTCGTGCTCATGGCGGAGGACGTGGACCCCGCCGAGATCCTCGTCCACCTCCCCATGCTCTGCGAGGAGAAGCGGATCCCCTACCTCTACGTGCCGAAGCGCCAGCGGCTCGGGCAGGTGGCCGGGCTCTCCAAACCGGCGGCGAGCGTCGCCGTCGTCGAGCCGGGCCAGGCGAAGCCCCTCCTCGAGGAGCTCTCGCAGAGCTTCACGACCCTCAAGAAGTGAAGGGAGCCTGGGCGGGAGGAACGAGCATGGCCGAGGAGAAGGGCTCCCCTTCCGAGGTGGTGGAGCTGGTGGGCCGCACCGGCATGGCCGGCGAGGCGACCCAGGTGAAGGTCCGCGTCCTCTCGGGCCGGGACCGGGGGAAGATCATCACGCGGAACGTGATGGGGCCGGTCCGCGTCGGGGATGTGCTCATCCTGCGGGAGACGGCACGCGAGGCGCGCAAGCTCTCGGTGCGTTAAGGAGTCGCCCATGGTCACGAAGCGGCAGTGCGCCTTCTGCGCGGCGGAGATCGAACCGGGGCGCGGGCTCATGTTCGTCAAGCGCGACGGGAGCGTGTTCTACTTCTGCTCGGGGACCTGCCGAAAGCACCAGATGACCTACCACCGGGTTGGTCACCGGCTCAAGTGGACCCGGGCGCACGCCCTGAGGAAGCTGGCGACCCAGACCACGCACCGGGCCGGCGCGTCCGCCGCCCCGGCGGCCGCGGTGGTGACGGTCGGGTCTCCCGCCGAGCCGACCCCCCCGGAGCCGAAGGGAACGGCTGCCACAGCGCCCGACCCCCCGGCGTCCCCCCCTCCCGAGAAGGCGACGGAGCCGGAGAAGGCGGAGAAGCCGAAGAAGCCCCGGGCGCCACGCGCCCCCCGGAAGAGCCCCTCGGAGACCCCGGCGAAGAAGACCGCGGAGTGAACCGGGGAACCCCTCCCAGGCCCGCGTCGGTGAACGGGGCGCCCTCAGCTGGGCATGAGCACGAGCTCGTTCCCGTCCGGGTCGACGATGGTTGCGTAGGTCCCCCAGTCGGCCTTGGTCGGCGGGACCCGGAACTCCAGGCCCCCCTTCTGGAGGTCCGCGCAGTTCGCGGCGAAGTCCCCGCCCAGCTGCAGGAGGATGCCGGTATTCCCCGGCTCGAGCGCAGCTCCCTCCCCGGCCTCGGAGACCTGGCAGAGATGGAGGGCGCCCCCGCGACCCTTGCGCCCGACGGTGACCCAGTGGTCCTCGTCGGTGAGGAGGGCCAGATGGAGCTTCTCGAGGTACCAGCGCTTGGAGCGCTCCCGGTCGTTGACCATGACGGCTACGCTCATCACCCAGGGTTGCGGCGCGGAAGGCTTGCGCACGAGCTTCTTCGGGGGCATCTTGGGCCTCGAAGCCTCGGACCCCGACGAGGGTATTTCAGGCCCGGAACGGGGAGCTGAAACAGGTTCGGCGGAGGGGCGTTTCGCGCCGAACCCCCTCTCCCGGGTCAGCGGCTCCGCCACTGGAACGAAACGAGTTTATCCCGGGTCCCGGCCCGGGGTCTGATGCGCACGGAACTTCGGCCCGAGGCTCCGGCCGGGCGCTTCGTCCCGGCCTCGGAACTCGCCGAGTTCGTCTTCTGCCGTCGCGCGTGGTACTATCGCCTCCACCCGGAGCTCTGGCCGGAAGAAGGCCCCGTCGTCACCGCCTCCCTCCGACAGGGCCGCAGGGTCCATCAGCGGATCGAGCACGGGCACCTCTCCGATCAGTCGCTCACCCCCTGGCGCAGTGCCGTGGCGGCCGTCGTCGGGCTCCTCCTCTTGGGGGTGTGGTTCTGGTGGACCTTCCGCTGAACCTTCCGACCCCTTCGCTCCCGCTCGACGGGAAGCTCGTGGTCGGGCTGGTCCTCCTCGCCCTGGTCCTCCTCTCCCTCCACCGCCTCCGCCGGGCCCGCCGTGCCCGGCGGCGCGGCCGGGTCCTCTCCGCAGATGGGCAGCCCTCCGCGCCGGCCCGGCTCCTGCGCTCGCCCCGGTACGGGCTCAGCGGTAGGCCCGATGAGCTCCTCCGGACCCGCGAGGGCCTTCTCGTTCCCGTCGAGATCAAATCTCGGGCGGCCCCCACCACCGGCCCGTTCCCGTCCCACCGGGCGCAGCTCTGGGTCTACTGCCTGCTCGTGGAGGAAGAGACGGGTACCCCTCCGCCCTACGGCCTCCTCCTCTACGGGGACGGGCGGGAGTTCCGCGTACCCTGGGACCGGGAGGCCCGGCGAACGCTGCTCGCCTACCTCTCGGCACTTCGCTCGCCGTACACGGGGGCACTGGACCCGAGCCCAGGGAAGTGCGCTCGGTGCCCTTTCTCCTCCTTCTGTGAGGGGGCGCGCGGGGGCCCGGAGCGGAGCGGGGGCGGACAACCCACGTCAGCCTTTTGACCTGCCCCCGGCGTGCGCGGACGATGGCCGACGGAACCCCGGAGCGCACACTGGTCTTGGTCAAGCCCGACGGGATGCGACGCGGGCTCGCCGGCGAGGTGGTCCGGCGCTATGAGCAGAAGGGGCTCAAGATCGTCGCCGCCCGGCTCCTGCTCGTTTCGCGGGAGCTCGCCGAACGGCATTACGCCGAGCACCAGGCCAAGCCATTCTTCCCCGAGCTGGTGCGCTTCATCACCTCCGGCCCGGTCCTCGCCCTCGCCGTGGAAGGACACCGGGCTGTGGAGGTGGTGCGGGCGCTCAACGGGGCGACGCGCCCCTGGGAGGCCGCTCCGGGGACGATCCGGGGCGACCTCGCCTCCGCGCTCACGCCCAACGTGGTCCACGCCTCCGACAGCGTTCCCACGGCCCAGCGAGAGCTCGCACTGTACTTCCAGGAGGAGGACTACCATCCCTACTCCCGGACCGACGAGGAGTATCTTAGCTGAGGGGGCCTTGCCGGGGCGGGGCGTTCGATCGATCGCGCAGGCGCCCTGGAGCGCCGGGGAGGCCCTTTCCCACCCCGCCGTCCCGAGCGGGGGCCCGGGGATCGACCCGAGGGACCCCTCGGTGACCCGGTTCCCTCTCGGCCTCCGAGAGCGCCGTTCCGGGGGCCCGCTCTCGAAGGACTGCTCCTCGGAGGAGGGGATTGCGCCGCCCACGAGGCGCGCTTCGGCCGGCCCGAGGCCGGCCCAACGGGCCGGGGTCCAGCGATGAGGGGCCCGCGGGGCGAGCCCCCTCCCCCTCGGGACCTCGACCGCTGGCGCCGCGCCGGTAGGATCGGGGCCGCGGCCCGGGAGCTCGGGGAGAGCCTGCTGGTGCCCGGGGCGAGCCGCCTGGAGGTGGCCGAGGCCGTGGAGACGTACATCCGGCGGGAAGGGGCCCTCCCGGCCTTTCCGGCCAACCTCTCCATCGACGAGGAGGCCGCCCACTTCACGCCACCGCCCGGAGACTCCCGGCGTTTCGCGAAAGGGGAGCTGGTCAAGCTCGACGTCGGCGCGCACCTTGACGGGGCCATCTCGGACACGGCGACGACCGTGGAGGTAGGAGGGGGGGGACGGCACGCGGCCCTCCGCCAGGCTTCGCGCTCGGCGCTGGAGGCGGCCTCCGCGCTCCTCCGCCCTGGGGTGGGAACCCGAGAACTCTCCGACGCCATCGAGCGCGCCATCCGGTCGCAGGGCTACCGGCCGGTGGAGAACCTCTCGGGCCACACCATCGAGGAGTACCTCCTCCACGCCGGCACTTCCATCCCGAACGCCTCGGGGTTCTCCTCGCGGGAGCTCCGGTCCGGGGAGGTGGTGGCCATCGAGCCCTTCGCCACGGGGGGAGGGGGCGCGGTGGGAAACGGCCCCTTCGGCAACATCCTGCGCTTCCGCGAGGCGCCGGACCCGGAGCGCGCCCCGGAGCTCTCGGAGCTCTACGGGCGCTTTCGGACGCTTCCGTTCTGCCTGCGCTGGATCGACGACGAGGCGCTCCGTGCCCGGGTGCTCCGGGAGCGCAAGCGCCTGCAGACCTACCCGGTCTTCGTCGAGGTCCGGGGAGGGTACGTCTCCCAGGCCGAGCGCACGTTCCTTCTCACCGAGGAGGGATGCGAGGTCCTCACCCCGTAAGGGACCCGGGGCTCACGAGGAGCCGTTCGACCGCCCGCAGTTCTCGCACGGCCCGTGCTCCGGCGTGAGCCGCTCGGAGAGACGGTGGAGCGCCCGGGTGACCGCGGCTCGGTCCCGGGGAGGAAGGAGATCGACCAGCTCGCGGGCGAGGTGCGCCTGCTCCCGGTCGAGCCGCTCCACGAGGCGCGCGCCCTTGGGGGTGAGCACGAGCATGACGCGCCGCCGGTCCTCGGGGGACGGGTTGCGCTCCACGTACCCCAGCCGCTCCAAGTGGTCGACCACCCCGCTCACGGTGGGAAGGGTCACGTCGAGCCACCGCGAGAGCTTCCCGCCGTGGACCGGTCCGTGGACCTTGAGGCAATGCAGTGCCCAGTACTGAGGAGGAGTGATGCGCGCGCGCCTGAGTTCCTGCTGGAGCAGACGCCCGAGCCCCCGGGAGGTTCCCCGCAGCCCCTCCCAGAACTCCCACTCCGAGCGTTCGTAGGTGGGGGGGACGGTCCCCTGCGCGCTCATGGATGCTTAGGTCCCCTAACTACGAGGGGGGGACCCGGGCTAATAAGGGTTGGGAGCGCTCTCGCCCCTCAGACGGGGCCGAGGGCGAGCGCGCGCCGGAGGACGCGGCTCGGCCAGATGAGGCAGTAGAAAGCGTCGGCGACGAAGAAGGCCGCACTGAGGATGCCGGCCAGCGCGAGGGAATCGGTGAGCGCGGCGGTGGGGGCCGAGGGGAAGTTCGCGAGGACCACCGAGAGGTCCACCGCCGCGATGAACGCCTGGGGGAGGAGGAGGAGCTCCTGGATCCCCACGAGGAAGCTCCCCCCCTTGTAGAAGTGTCCCTGGCCGACCCGGCGGGCGAGGCTCACGCGCCCTCCCACCGCCCAACCGAGCACGGCACCGCCGAGCGCAGCCACACCCCAGGAGAGGAGCGCCCCTTCGACCCAGGCGAAGCTCGCCAGGGTGGAGAGCGTCGTGGAGAGGTAGATGCCGTAGAACAGGCTCGCCAGGACGTACAGGTAGAATGCCGGGGTGATCCAGAGCCCGGCCCCGATGCGGCGGTATTCGAGGTAGCGGAGCGCGAGCACCACCAGGAGGAGGGAGACGATGTCCCCGGAGAGGAGGAAGACCTGGCTGAAAGGGCCGCAGGGGACCGAGCCGTTGCAGGCCAGGAGGTAGGACACGCCTCCCGGAGGGGCCCCGGACTAAGACCGTTTCGGACTCCCCCCCGAGGCGTCGACTTCAAGAACCTTCGAGCTTCCGTCCGGACGTGAGCGCGGCCTCAGGAACAGCGGCCCCCTCGGGACGCCCGGTCCGCACGCTCCGGATGGACGAGGAGCTCCGCCAGCGCCTCGCCGCCGACCCCAAGGGGTTCGCCCGGAGCATCCGGGGGAACCTCCTCATCGGCATCCTCCTGGTGGCCTTCGCCCTGATCTTGCTGTATTTCTCCTTCAAGGTGGTCGGGGTCTCCGACGGCGGGGTCGCCGTGGCCGTGATGGCGATCTTCCCGCTGCTCCTGGCCATCGGCGCCTTCGACGACGTCCGCTGGCGGAGCCGCGCGCTCCGCGCCGCGGGCGCCCGGCCCACCCCGCCGTGAACCTTCCGCGGGCGAGAGCATCCGCGCAGGTCAGCGGGGGTCCGTCGCGAGGGCGGGGTCTCCTCCGACGGGCACGTTCCCGGGACCGGCCCCGGGGGCAGAGGCGAAGCTCCGCCGCCCCCGGAGCACCGACAGGACAAGCGACATGAGCACGAGCGCGAGGGCGACCACGAAGACGGCCCGCATGCCGGTGATGAACGCGTTGTCCAGCCGGGCGTCCAGATCGAGCACCCCGAGGAAGATGGCGAAGGCCTCCGAGCGGGGGATCGAGACGGAGACCACCAGGAGGGCGAGGGCGAAGCTCGTCACAGTCCCCACGGTGGTGAACATCCGAAGCAGCCCCGAGGCGACCCCGTAGGCCCCTTCCGGGGCCCCGGCCATCACCTCGCTGTTGTTGGAGGGATAGAAGGTGCTGTTGCCGGCCCCGCTCACGACCGAGCCGACGACGACGAGGGCGAGGGGGGTGACGGTTCCGAGGGTGGAGTAGACCAGGATGCCGCCGAGCTGGCAGGCCAGGCCGATCGAGGCCACGATCCGGGCCCCATGACGGTCGGAGCTCCTCCCGGCGAAGGGGGCGAGGAAGGCGCCGAGGAGGTACCCTGGGACGAGGAGCACCGAGGCGGTGAAGGGGCTCAGCCCCCGGACCCCCTGCAGGTACATGATCACCACGAAGAGGACCGCCAGGTTCGCCGTGGACTGGAAGAACGCGGCCAGGATCGAAGCGCTGAGCGTCCAGCGCCGGAGGATGCGGAAGTCGAGCAGGGGCTCGTGGGCGAAGCGCGCCTCCCAAAGGGCGAACGCGGCGAGGCTCGCCACTCCCGCGGCGAGCGCGACGGCCAGGGAACCCGACCAACCGAACCCGGCCGTGTAGGCGGCGGTGATGAGCACCAGGACGAGCCCGAGGGTCAGCAGCCCCATCCCCACCAGGTCGAGCCGGCGCACCTGGCGGGGGGAGCGCTCCACCAGGAAGCGGTAGGCGAGCAGCCCGGCCATGAGCCCGATGGGGAGGTTGAGGAAGAAGATCCACCGCCATGAGACGAACGTCGTCAGGACCCCTCCCAGGAGGATCCCGACGATGGCCCCGGTGGAGTAGCCGACCCCCGTGAGCCCGTAGGCCATGCCCCTCCGCCGGGGAGGGAAGGTGTCCGCCACGATGGCGCCGCTGTTGGCGAAGAGCATCGCCCCGCCGACCCCCTGGATCGTCCGGAAAGCGATGATCTCCGCCCCGTTCCCGGCGAGACCGCTCAGGAGCGAGGCGAGGGTGAAGACGAAGAACCCGACGTTGAACATGCGGACCCGGCCGTACATGTCGCCGAGCCGTCCCACCTGGGTACCGAGCGTGGCGAGCACGAGCAGGTAGGCCATGATGATCCAGACCCCGGTCACCAGCCCGGTGTGGAGGTCGCTCAGCATCGTGGGGAGCGCCAGGATGACCGCGGTGGTGTCGATGGCGGTCATCATCACCGCGGCGAAGACGATGGCGAGGGTCAGCCGCTCGTACCTCGCGCCTGCGCCGGCGCTCGGTTCCGGTACGGCCGGCGGGGAGGCCTGGGGCACGCCGCGAAGAGTTCCCCAGCCGATTTCAAGCTGGAGAGCGCCGTTGGAGGGGGGACGACGCGACGCCCCGGAATCTCCGGTGCCGCTCTCCCGACGGGAAGGCGAACGGGAAGGGAGCTCCCGCTCTGCGCGGCCTCGGACTCTTCAGCGTTCCCCGACGGGGTCCCTACGTCGCGGCCTTGCGCGCCCGGGAGGCCCCCTCCACCAGGGAGCGGAGCTTCGCCCAGGCCACCTCGAGGGTGCGGGTGCGGAGCCCGCAGTCCGGGTTCGCGTAGACCAGAGCGGGGTCGCCCAGGGCGCGCGCCGCCGAGAGCAGGCGCGTCTCGACCTCCTCGGGGGTCTCCACCCGGTCCTGGTGAACATCGAGGACGCCCACGCCGAGCTCGCGCCCGTCGTTATGCTCGGCGAAGACCTCCAGGTCCTTGAGTTCGGGGCTCGCCGGGGTGATCCGGTTGGCGAACTCAAGCAGGAACTGCGAGCAGCGCTTCGCCTCGAAGAGGGCGGGGAAGAGCGATCGGTAGTCCGAGAAGCAGATGTGCATGACGAACTTCCCCGGGAGCCCCCGGGTGCTCTCGTTGAAGGCCTCCACAAGGAGCTCGGTCTCGTTCGGGTGGGTCCCCCCGGCCGGCTCGTCGATCTGGATGAGCTCGGCGCCCGCCCGGGTGAGGGCGCGCAGGGTCGGACGGAGCGCATCGCGCGCGAGCGAGACCACCAAATCCCGCTGCGCGGCGCGGCGCAACCTGGGGCCCTTCCAGCCGGGACGCCGGCGCAGGTAGAACTCGTTCCAGGACCAGTCAGCGAGGGTGTACGCCCCCGTGACGGGGACCTTGAGCGGCCTTGTGGCGCGCTCGCGGGCGAAGCGGAACTCCTCCACATGGTACGGGGCCTTGAGCCCCACCGGGCCCACCGAGGCCGCCTTGAGGTAGTACTTGTTGTCGAAGGAGCGGACGTGCCCGAGGAAATCGAACCCCTCCATCTGGCGGATGGGGTACTCGTACATCTCGACGCGGCGCGCCTCGCCGTCGTACACCCGGTCGAGCCCGGCCCGCTCGAGGAGCCGAAGGAGGAAGAGCGCCCCCAGGTCGCGCAGCGAAGCCGCGTCCCGGGGGAAGGCCCCCGAGGACATCGCGCGCGCCAGTCCCCCGTCCGTGGCCGGGACGGGCAGCCGCGGCACCCAGCGGGCGAGCTCGGCCCGGGCGTTCGGGGAGAGCGGCTGACCCCTCAGCCCCTCCACCAGCCAGAGCGGCTTGCGCAGCGAGCCCACTTCCTGCGTGGGGAAGAGCCACTCGTCCCTCATGGTCGTCCCTTGCGGCGGGACCGGGAGCCGCGCGCGCTCCGGGCCGGAGGCTTCGGGGCGGGCTTCGTCCGTCCCGCAAGGAGCGTCTCCCGGGCGCGGGCGAGAACCGTGAGCTTGCGCTCGGCCGCTTCCGCGGTGAGGAGGTCGAGCGAGGCGGCCGGGCCGAGGAAGATCCCCTTCGGGCCGAGCCGACGGTCGAGCCCCCTCACCAGTCGAAGGAGCTCCCCCAGGTCCTCCGGTAGGCTCGTCCAGGGGTCGAGGATCCCGAGTCCCAGGGTCTTGTCCTTAGGGAAGGAGCGCAGTCGGGGGGGCTCGGTCACGGTGAGGTCGCACCCGAGCACGGAGGCCGGCAGGCGGGCGAGGAAGGGGAGCACTTGCGCGGCGTCGCCGAAGAAGGTCCAGATCCCGTTGAGCTCCCGCCCGAGGATGGATCGCAGCGGGCGGTAAGCCCGCTCGAGACCGGGCTGGTCCGAGGCTCGGGGAGGATGGGTGACCAAGCAGGGCTCCAGGAGCAGAAGATGCGACGCCCCGTCGCGCTCCAGCGCTCCCACCTCCTGGGCGAGCCGTCCCGCCCATAAGGCGGCGAGCGCGGGGAGCGGACGGCTCTTCGGGTCCTCGCAGAGGTTCGCGAAGGTCCACGGGCCGGGAAAGATCCACGCCCGAGGTCTCCCCGGGGCCCAGGGAGTTAGGTCCGGCAAGCTCGAGAGAAGGGTCCCTCCCTTCGGGGAGAGCGTCCCGGTGATCCGCGGGGGCCGGAAGAACGTATTGGTCTCGAACCAGCGGGAGAGCGCCCCCGTCTCGAGGTTCTCCGTCCGCTCGATCCAGGGACGGAAGAGGTCCTGCCAAGGGAGCAGTCCTCCGGTGACCCAGTCGAACCCGAGTTCGATCTCCCGCCGGGTCACGCGCTCGCTCTCAGCGTCGTAGCGCGCCCGAACGGCGGCTTCGGTTTCGAGACCGCGGTCCTTGCGCCGGGTGACCTCCACCAGGGCCTCGGAACGGGGGAAGGGACCGGTGAGCCCCGCGAAGTACGAAGCCATCGGCGCGCTCGGAGACGGGGGGGTTCAAAATCCCATCGGTAGACACCGGGGGTCTCCCGGGTTGCTCCCCGTGCAAACCCGCCCCATGCCCCTCTCGAGGGATCGAGGGGCCGGGGCCCCCTCGCCGGGCTCCCGGTCAGGGAGGCGGGAGGTCCGCGTCCTCGGGAAGGGGACGGGGGATGTCCACGCCCAGCGCCTTCAGTCTCTCTTCGGATTCGAGGATGGCCAGGTGGAGGTCGGGAATGGAACGCTCGATCTCGTCGAGGTAGCGCACGCACTGACGGAGGGTCCGACCAGCCCGGTCGGCCTCGTCCGCGGAAGGGGGAGGGGGGAGCGACGGCGGGGAGGAGCGGACTTCCGGCTCCAAATCCGCCTCCATCCAGGCGAGCGCCGGGTCCACGGCAAGCTCCTCCGACTCCCGGGGGTCGGCGGTGTCGGGTTCCACCGTGAGGGCGTCGGCCTCGCGCCGGAGCTCGCGGTAGCGCTCAGGACCGACGAGGCTGCGCGCCTGGTCTCCCAGGAGGTCCAGGCAGCGTCGGATCTGCCCGAAGAGCAGGAAGCGGGTGGCACGGACGCGCCGCAGACGGGTGACAGCCGCCTCATACTCCTGCAGCGCTGAGCGGCGGCGGGGCTCCATCGGGTCAGGCGCGACCGCGAGGGGCGAGGGGACGACCGGTAGTGGACTGCTGGATCCTCCAGGCATCCGTATCGACCTAGGGGATGCCCTCGCCTCCTCATGAATACTACCGGGGGGGGTCGGGAAGAGCGGCCCCCCGGGTCATCCCGCCTGAAGGAATGCTTCAAGAACGCTCCCGACCCTAGCACGCCAGGCCCTCCGATGGTGGACGCAGTACCGAAGGATCCCGGGGCGAGGCCGCTCCCGGGCCGGAGCGAGGAGAGGGAGGAGGAGCAGGCCCGGGAGGCCGAGGAAGAGACCCGGGGGCTCTCCGAGCGCGCCGTGGCGCTCGCCCGCTATTACGCCGGCAAGATCGAGGTGGTCCCCCGGGTACCGATCCGGGGGCTCCGGGACTTTGCCTATTGGTACACTCCCGGCATCGCCGAGGTCTCCCGGCAGATCCACCGGGACCCGGAGGCGGCCTTCGATCTCACCGGGCGATGGAACACCATCGCCATCGTGACCGACGGCTCGCGGGTGCTCGGCCTGGGGGACGTGGGGCCCGAGGCCGCGCTCCCGGTCATGGAGGGAAAGGCGCTGCTCTTCAAGTATCTCGGCGGGGTGGATGCCTTCCCCCTCCCCGTACGGATCTCCGACGAGCGTGCCCTGGTGGAGACCGTGGAGCGGCTCGTGCCGGCCCTCGGAGGGGTGAACCTGGAGGACATCGCGAGCCCGAAGTGCTTCAACGTCCTCTCCGAGCTGCAGAGCACGCTCCCCATCCCCGTCTGGCACGACGACCAGCTCGGGACGGCCGCGGCCACCGTGGCGGGGCTGCTCAACGCCCTCACGGTGACGGGAAGGCGGATCGAGCGGGCGAACATCGTGCTCCTGGGCGCGGGGGCGGCGAACCTCGCTACGGCCCGGCTCCTGCAGGTCCTCAAGGCGGACATGGGAGCGCTCACGGTGGTGGATCAGAAGGGGATCCTCCACGCCGAACGGGAGGACCTGGACACCCTCATGCTGCACAACCGCTGGAAGTACGAGCTGGCGCTCACCACCAACGACTCCGGCCGGAGAGGGGGGCTCAAGGAGGCGCTGGACGGCGCCGACGTCCTCATCGCCGCGAGCACCCCGACCCCAGGGATCGTGAAGGCCGAGTGGATCCCGACGATGGCGCCGAAGCCCGTGGTCTTCGCGCTGGCGAACCCCGAGCCGGAGATCTGGCCGTCGGTGGCCCTCGATGCGGGGGCCGCGGTGGTGGCCACGGGACGGAGCGACTTCCCCAACCAGGTGAACAACTCCCTGGTCTTTCCCGCGGTCTTCCGGGGGGTGCTCG
Source organism: Thermoplasmata archaeon (assembly GCA_021828085.1). Lineage (GTDB taxonomy): Archaea > Thermoplasmatota > Thermoplasmata > Lutacidiplasmatales > UBA184 > JAKATE01. The sequence goes on from JAKATE010000005.1 coordinate 20,220, forward strand.
ATGCGCGCGCGAAGAAGATCCCCGACGCGGTGGTCCTCGCCGCGGCGCGCGAGCTGGCCCGGGGGGCCGAGGAACGGGGCGTCTCCGCGACGCACATCCTGCCGACCATGGAGGAGGAGCGGGTCTTCCCGCGGATGGCCGCCAGCGTCGCCACGGCGTGTGTGGAGCTCTCCCTGGCTCGGGCCCGGCTCAGCCGGGCGGAGTTCCTCGAGCGCGCGGAGGCGCGCATGGCCCGGCCCCGCCGCCTGGCGGAGGTGCTCATCCAGAGCGGCCTCATCCCTCCCATGCCTCTCCCCCCGGAAGAGCCCGCGGGGAACCAAGGTAGCTGACCATGAGCGAGAGTGGGATCGAGGCAGAGACGCACGGCGCCCATGGCCGATCGCCCGAGGGGTTCCGGATCCGCCCGGCGGGGGAGAAGGACGTACGGGCCATGGCCCAGCTGCTGGTCCGGCTCAAGCGGCTCAACGAGGAGTTCGACCCCCTGCTCAAGGTCCGCGAGGACGCCGAGGAGCAGGCGGTACGCCTCTTCACCCAGGGACTGGAGGAGCCCTCCTCGGTCATCCTCGTCGTGGAGGGGCACGGCACCGAGCGCGGGAAGATCGTCGGGGTTTCGCGGGCCCTGGTGCGGGAGCGTCTGTTCTACCAGCCCAAGACCGAGGGGGTCATCCTCGACATCTACCTCCTGCCGGCCTACCGACGCCTGCACGTGGGGGAGCAGCTGCTGAAGGAGACGGTCCGGCTGCTCAAGGAGAAGGGCGCCGGTATCGTGACGGCCGAGTTCCCCTCGCAGAACCAGATCGCGGTCCGTTTCTACGCCAAGCGCGGCTTCCGCCCGGTCGTGGCGACGCACGCCAAGGAGCTCTAGGGGGACGGGGGTCGCCCGTCCTCGTCGGGAGGCGCTCGGGCCCCCCGGTGCGCGCCTCCCCGCTGGAGCGCGCGCGGTCCCCACCAGGCCCTCTCCCCGGTGAGCCTGAGCGCGGCCGGGACCAGGTAGGTCCGGACCACCATGGCGTCCAAGAGCACCGCGAGCCCCACCGCGAAGCCGAGCACGCGAAGCAGGATCACTTGGGCCAGGGTGAGGGAGAGGAAGGCCCCGGCCAGGATCACGCCCGCGGCGGTGATGATCCCCCCGGTGTGCGTCACAGCCTCGACGACGCTCTCGGGGGAGCCACCGGAGGAGAGCCGCTCCTCGCGGACGCGCGTGAGCAGGAAGATGTTGTAGTCCATCCCCAGGCCCATGACGAGCAGGAAGAGCACGGACGGGACGTAGAAGAACAGCCCCAGGCCGAGGATCCCCAGGGCGACGAGCGCCGTGATGGCCCAGGCCCAGGCGACGGTGACGCCGATGGTGAGCAAGGCCAGGGGGGGGAGAAGGGCCGAGCCCAGCGCGAGGAAGAGGAAGACGAGCAGCCCCACCACGATGGCGAGGACCATGAACTCGTTGCTCTGGGCGAGCTGGTCCTTGAGGTCCTCCGTCACCGCCGGCGCCCCGCCATAGCGGACCGACGCGACGGAGGGATGCCCGGAGAGGTAGGCGCTCACGTTCGCCCGGACGGCCCCCAGGGTGCCCACCGCCTCGGTGCTCTGCCCGTTGTGCGAGAGCTCCACGCTGTAGAGCACGGTCCTTCCATCCTCCCCGACGAAAGTGGAGAGGGCCGAGGAGAGCGCCGCCTGCCGGGCGGGGGGTAGGGTGTCGTAGGCGAGCCAGGTGGAGAGCGGCGCGCCGGCAGGCCCGAAGAGCGAGTCCACCTGGGAGACCCCGGCGTGGGAGGCCAGCAGCGAGCCCACCTCGTTGATCGCGGAGAGCTCGGAGGCGTTGGGAGGGCCACCGGGGGGGAGGAGCGGGGAGGGGACGGTCACCAGGACCGTGAGCGGGAAGATGTAGCCGGGCCCGAAGGCGTGGGCGACCACTGCCGATCCCTGGAGGACGGGGTCGCTCGCCGGGATCTGGTCGAAGTAGTCGTACGTCTGCGGGGCGGAGAGGGCGACGTAGACGAGCGGGAGGGAGAGCAGCGCCACCGTCCCGAGGACGATGTAGGGCCTCCTTGTCGCGAAGAGGCTCGCCCGGTGGAAGTAGGTCCTCTTCCCCCGGAGCCGCTCGTTCCGCCGGTCCGCGTAGCGCCGGAAGCGCTCGCCCGTGTACGGCCAGAAGACCTTGGGACCGACGAGCGAGAGGATCGACGGCACCAGGGTGACCGCCACCAGGACGGCGATGGCCACGCCGAGGGAGAGCACCTCCCCCCAGTTGGCGATGAGGCTCGCCCCGGAGAAGGCCATGGCGAGCGTCGCGAGGACCACGGCGAGCCCGCTGGTCACCACGCTCTCCCCGGCCCAGCTCACCGCCGTCACCACCGCCTCCGAGGAGGGGGCTCCCCCCACGAGCTCCTCCTTGTAGCGGGCCGTCAGGAAGACCGAGTAGTCGGTCCCCACCCCCAGCACGAAGGTGAACAGCAGGGTGGCGCTCGTCTCGGTGAAGGGTCCGAGCCAGCGGCTGAGCAGCACCATCCCCGCAAGGCCCAGCGCGAGGGCGATGCCGATGGTGCCGAGGATGATCACCGGGGCGAGCAGGCTGCGGAAGTAGACCACGACGATGCCCAGGAGGAGCAGCAGGGTGACCGGGATGATGGTGGTCGTGTCCTGGTTGATGAGCTCGGTCTCCCGGGTGACCAGCGCGGAATCCCCGGTCTGGTAGGTGGAAAGGGTCCGCTCCGGGTCCGTCCGGTTGAGCGTCTGCGGGAGGAGGTGGGCGAGGGCATTGATGTCGGAGGCCACCGCGGCGCTGCTGTCGCTCTCGGTGTAGCTCACCTGAAGGAGCGTGACGTTCCCCGCGGGGGCGAGGTACTGCGCCCGCAGCGCCGCCGGGACCGAAAGCGGATAGCTCCAGAGGCTCTGCCCGGTGACGATTCCCTCGGTCCAGGCGTCGATCTGCGTGGCGTTGGCGCTCCTCGAGGGGAACTCCTCCCAGACGTAGGAGAGCCAGGCGCCCGGCATCCCCGCAGAGATCCCGATGAGCGTGGAGGCGGCGCCGCGGACGGACGGCCAGGCGGTGAAGTTCTGAAGCCCGAGCTGCCCGAAGACCGAGGTTCCCAGGGGGGTCGAGCGGAGGGGGGCGTTAACCGCCTCGACGACCCCCTGGGCGCAGGCAACTACGCCGCCGGGGTCCGCGGCGCACGCCGCGGTGCCGTTGAAGCCATTCCCCAACCCCGGAAGCCCCTGGTAGAAGATCGTGAGGTTCTGCAGCGCGTACGGGAGGTCAGCGTAGTCCCGCTCGGTCAGTTGGTAGGCCGGGTAATTGTACTGGGAGGCGTCCGTGGTGGTGTTGCCGACGAGCGCGCTCCAGGTGCTGGTGTAGGTCTCCGCGACCCCCCAGGTGAGCGCCGCGGTGGAGTTGATGGCCAAGAGCGGGTCGGGGCTCCCGGAAAGGCCACTCTTCAGGGTCGCGAGACCGAGGGTGGTCTCGCCCGCGAGGTAGGTCTCGTAGGAGCTGTAGAGGCTCGAGACCCCCGCGATCGCCTTCAGCGAGGGATCCGAAAGGATCGCCTGTCCAAGGGCGAGCGTGCTCGCCTGGCCCACGCTCCCGGTGACGTTCCTCCCGGCCAGGACGATGAGGCTGGAGGAGGGGCTGACCAGACCCGGGAACTCGCGCGCAAGCAGCGCCGCCGCCTGCTGGCTGGGGGCGGAGGAAGGTAGGGTCACGGTGGAGGGGCTGGTGGCCGAGCTCATCTGGCCCAGCAGAGGGAGCGCCGCAAGGAGGAGGACGACCCAGACGGCGATGACCCAGGCTGAGCGCCGTCGCAGGAACCGGCCGAGCCGGAGGAACCTCCGCTCGACGGGAGCGTTCGGCCGGGCTGGGGGGACCGCGCGGGTCATCCCTCCTCTCCTGACTTTCCGTGGTCTTCCCTCGCGGAGAGGAGTGGCGGAGCCATGGGCCCTCCGCTCCCGGGGCCAGGAGGGGGGAAAAGGTTTCTCCCGGAGGGGGGCCCGTCTCCCGTCCCCCGAGGGAGCCGGGGGTCGGCTGCGAGTGCTCCTCCGACCCTTGAGGCCTTATACCGGGAAGTTCGTGAATTTCCCGGGGACGCGTACGATGCCGTCGGACCTCTGTCCTGCCTGTGGTGCCCGCCTTCCGCGCGAGCTGATGCCCACGCATCTGGTGCGAGCGCATCCGGACCGGAGGCCCTCCTTTACGGCCCCCGAGCCCGCCCTGGCCCCCCCCACGGAGGCGTACGAGGGGGACGTGGAGGCCCCTGTCGAGGAGGAGGAGGCGGGGCCGCTCCCCACGCCGCCCGAGGTCGCGGGGGACGACCCCGCTCCGGCACCGCCCGAGCCCGTTCCAATGGCAGCCCCTCCGCTACCTTCCCTGGCCGAGCCGATGAGCGGCCCGGCGACTCCCGCGGTGGAGCCAGTGCTCTCCTTCCCGGATCCCCCCTCCCCGGAGCCCACAGGGCCGACGCCGGCGTCTCCGGGGGCCCCGTCCATGCCAGCTCCCACGGCTCCCCAGGAGCTTCTCCCGGCCGAGTCCGCCGCGGACCCCCCTCCGCTGCCGGTGGACGGTGGAGGATCGGACTGGAGGGTCCCGAGCGCCCATGAGCTCAGGAGCGCCTACGGTCGTCTGCATCACCGGACCGTCCGGTCGTGCGATCAGGCCGCGCTGTGGGCCGAAGGGATCCGCTCCCCGGGCCGGCGCGCCCCGCCCCGTCGCTGAGCCAACGGTCGGGGACTGCCGGTTCCGGCCCATCTCACCGGATCGAAGAAAGGGAACCCCGGCGGGGATCGCCCGCCGGGGGGGGAAGGGGTTACGCTCGGAACGGCGCCCGATCTCGCTCAGTGCCTCCCGAAGACCTCGAAGGCCAGACTGTGGGCCTCGCGGTTCATGTTGAGGGCCTCGTCGAACTGCCCGAGGTTCATCAGCGCCTTCTGGCGCTGGATGCTCGCCTGCAGGGTGGTGATGACCGAGCGCCGGAAGGTCTCGGTCATCGCCTCATCCTGCGCTGCCCGTCGCGCGGCAGCCGAGGAGACCGGGGCCTCCGGGGCCACCGTCGCACCGTTCGTGGGGGTGGAGGGGGTCTCCGAAGGAACCTCCTGGCCACTCCCGCGGGACTTCGGGCGGCGGGTCGCAGCGTAGACCGCGAAGCCGGCCACCAGGATCCCGATCGCCACGAGACCGACGATCGCCGCAGGGGCCTGGTACCAGGCGAGCGACGTGCCGGGGGTCTTCTTGCTGCTGAGCTCCTGCTCGAGCTGGGCGATCTGGGCCGCGTCGGACGCGAGCTGGCTCTGGGCGGTGGAGAGCTTGCCCTGGAGCGACTGGACCAGCGACTGCGAGGCCGTCAGCGCGGCGTTCAGGTTGGCCAGCGTCTGCTGGTCCGCCGAGTTCGTCGCCTGGAGCTGCGCGATGGTCGACTGGAGGCTGTTTACCGTGGCCTGTGCCTGGCTGAGGGCGCTGGTGAGCGAGCTGACCTCGCCGGAGAGCTGGCTCTGCTCCGACTGCAGGCTCGTGATCGTCGCCTGCGCGGTGTTGAGCTGGCCCTTCAGGCTGGCCACCTGGCTGTTCAGGTTCGCCACCGTGCTCTGCAGGTTCGAGATGGTCGTGGCGTCGGCCTGCAGCTGGCTGGTGAGCGCCGAGACCTCGTTGGTCAGCGTGACCGCGGTGTTGACCACCTGGAAGGTGACCGAGGCCGGGTCGCTGATCTGGGAGAGGCCCGCGGCGACCGCCGAGAAGGTCGCGGTGTAGTAGCCGTCCGCGAGGTGCGTGGTGTCCAGTGCGTAGGAGCCGCTCAGGCCCGAGATCGGGAGGACCTCGCTGCCGCCGGCCCAGCTCAGGGTGAGCTGGGTGGCGAGGGTGTGGCCCGCAAGGCTGCCCGCCGCGTAGTTCAGCGCCACCGTTCCCGTCACCGGGCCGGAGGTGCCGAGGCTGAGCGAAGTGGGGACGTAGACCAGCGGGTCCATCCAGTACATCGGGTCCTGCACCGACAGGGTGCCGAAGCAGAAGCCCGAGAAGCAGTACTCGAAGGAGAGGTCATTGACCCCCTCCGCCGTGATGTTCACCACGGCCCCCGTACTGGACAGGTTCGTCAGGTCCACCGAGAGGATCCCGGCATCGATGCCGCTCTCCCAGATGCCCGCGTTGCTGTCGAAGTACGCTGGCGGGTAGCTGACGTTCATGTACTGGCCCGGGGAGCTGCCCGCGCTCACGTTGACCCAGTTGACGTACTTCATCCCCGCGAAGCCCACGGTCCCCGTGATCGAGCCGCTTCCAGCGGTGGACGATCCCGAGGAGAAGGTCAGCTGCGGGTCGAAGTTACCGGACTGGGGCTCGACGTAGACGGTCACCGTGTTCGAGGTGAGCCCGCGGTAGTGCGCCACCAGGGTGAACACGTTCGGATAGAGAGGTCCGTTGTTCTCCGTCACGAAGGCGTTACCCCAGAAGGTGATGCTTCCGCGCTCGTCCGAGATGTAGGTCCCGAGCAGGGTGCCCGGCGCGTAGGTCGAGGTCGGGAGCGTCGGGTCCTCGAGGGCGTACTGGCTGACGTTGACGGCCACCTGGCTCACCAGCGCCTCGGCCTGCATCTGCCCGTTGAGGCTGACGTAGGCCTGGGGCCAGAGGTTGTAGTAGCCGGTCTGGGTCAGGGTGAACATCGTCACCTCAGCGGTGGTGGTGTTGCAGGTGCCCTCGGGGGTCGCCACGCAGAGGCTCAAGGAGCCGCTGGTGAGCGGAGCCTCCGCCACGGCGAAGTACTGGAACGACCACTCCGGGTTCGCCGACACACCGTTCGACACCTGGACCTCCAGGTAGCCGTACTCCGTCGCGTTCACGTCGTACGAGGCGACAGTGTAGGTGGGCGTGTAGCTGAAGGACCCGGTGGAGCTCGGGGTGATCGTCGTGACCGTCCCGCCGCCGTAGGTCCCCGTGTTGGTGCCGCCGCTGTACGCCGAGATCGTGTAGCCGCTGCCCGCCGCCCCGCCGTCGGCAAGGACGATCTGCAGGTTGTAGGTGGTGCCTCCGGTGAGGTCGGTGAAGGGGACGAGACCGTTGGCAGTCTGCTCCATCACCGTGAACGGCTGGTCGGCGAGGCTGTACGGGGCGTTGGTCATCCCCATCACGTCCGCCGATACGACGTTCACGTTCACCAGGCCCAGTCCCTGCAGGTAGTTCCAGCCGGAGCCGGCCGGGTTCCCGAGGCTCGGGAACCAGAACGGCACGTAGGGCGCCGAGGGGTTCTGGATGCTGAGGTTGTAGTAGTACCAGGTGAAGCTGTTCCAGTTCGCGTTGAACGATCCCTGGGGCATCACGGACATGTCGGTGTACGGCTGGCCGTTCCCGACGATGGTGCTGACCCCGGCTTCATACGCGTTGTGCACGTCGTAGATGATCGGGTTGATGTCCCCCATGGCCTTCTTCGCGGCGGGCTGGAGCTCGGCCTGCTGCTCCACGAGCGCCCACTCACCGGCGGTGATGGGCGTGGCGAAGCTGGTCCCTCCGTAGAGCGTGTACCACGTCCCGAAGACGTAGATGGTCATGTTGAACGCCGCGGCGTTGGAGAGCTGCGGCATCTCACGCGACCCGCTGGAGAAGGTGTCGAGCGCGTTCTGCCACCAGGGCTGGGGGTTCAACTGCGACTGCCCGAAGCCTCCGCCCTCGATCCCCGTGTAGGTCCCGCCAATCCCCTCTCCGTACGACCAGTACGTGAAGGAGGAGATGCCGCGGGCCTGCGCGACGAAGGTGGGGGAGTCCCCGAAGTAGTAGTAGCAGCTCCCGTCGAGGACATAGTCGCAGATGAGCGAGTTGGTGTACGGGAAGGGGTTCCCGTTCACGTCGGCCACTGTGAGCTGTCCACCGCCCACGGCCGTGCTGCCGAGCGCGTCCGCGGACTGGAAGCTGTCGACCGTACCGAGGCCGCCGACCCCGCCGCTGTCACCCGCGGCGAAGAAGTTGGTGACGCCCACGGCGTTGAGCTCCTGGAGGAGCGTGTCCGTGGCGGTCGCGTACATCGGCGAGCCGTCCAGCACTTGGTACATCTCGCCCTCACCGTAGCTGTTCGAGTCGATGGTGAGCGCGCAGGCTCCGTTGGTCCCGCCCGAGACGACGACGAGGCTGCTCGGGAGGTTCGCGCAGGCGCTGGCGCCGCCCGTGAGGTACTGGGCCATCAGGGCGTAGGCCTCGTCAAAGGAGCTGAACTGGGCGTTGGGGACCGCGATGATGTCGATGTGGGCGTCGGGGGCCATCGAGGAGGCATACTCGAGGTCGAGCATGGTCTCGAGGGTCCAGCCGTAGTCCTCACCGGCGCCAAGGCAGTTGTTGAGGTTGTTGTTGTTGTAGCCCGTGAATCCCGGAAGGATCGACCCGTTCACGGCGATCTGGGTGACCCGGTCCAGGAGCTGGTTGGGCGTTCCGTAGGCCTGCTGGGAGAAGCCGGCGATGTCGGAGGGGAAGGCGCATCCCACTTCGACGATGCCGATGGTGATCCCCTGGCCCAGGTCCGGCTCGCTGCTGAGGCCGGTGGAGGGGGCTCCACCCGCGACGAGGCCGCCGGTGGAGAGGCTGCCCCAGAGGTTGTAGGCACCGGTGGCGTAGGGCACGGTGCTCGGGTAGAGGGTCTGGATGTTGCTGCAGCCGATCCCGTAGAACTCGCAGTCGAAGCTGAAGAGGTTGCCCTCGGTCCAGGTGAAGTTCCCGTAGCTGATGTTCTGGACCTGGTCCACGCTCGTGTAGAAATTGTACTGCTGGTTCTGCTGAGGGGAGAAAGATCG
>JAKATE010000128.1 GCA_021828085.1 Thermoplasmata archaeon
CCGATCTCACGGCCCGGCCGCGCAGCCGAGGGGAGAAGCGAGGGGAGGCCGTCCGCGCGAGGGCGCGCTCGGAGACCTCCCGGAGCGTCGTGTAGAGCCCCCGCGAGAGCGCCACCCCCCGCTTCGGCCACTCCCGGACGAGCGGGTGACCGGTCTCGATGGCGTAGACCAGGGTCAGGTGGTCCCGGATGCGCTCCGCCAGGTCGAAGCCCATCTCCCCGAGCTCGAGCCGCTCGGCGCTCTGCTCGACGGCGCGGAAGCGCTCCCGGGTCATCCGGTGGAAACGCAGCAGCATCCGGTCCTCGAGCGCAACGAAGTTGGGATCGCTGATGGTGCTCTCCCAGGCGTTGCCACCCCCCACCCGGACGTTGTAATTGACGGAGAAGAAGGAGCGGAAGGTGTACGGGCCGACTGTGCCGAAGGTGGTCTCGTACTTGACCTCCCGCTGCTCCATCACCAGCTTGAGCGGTTCGACCATCCCGCGGTACTTGAACCAGTCATTGAACTCCGGGACGACGAAGTTGAACGTGCGTCCCTGGTAGTGGGCCCCGAGGCGGAGGAACTGTGCCGGGGTGATCCCCCCGCAGTAGCGGTTGCGCCCCGGAAGACCGTGGGCAGGGACCCCGTTGCGCGCGTTCCCGCGGATGAAGTCGTCGATGGCGAAGGTCTTCCCCGTTCCCGGGGGTCCGAAGAGCGCGAGATGGAAGCCCGTCGTCCCGGTGGGCCGGCCGCCCGGGGCGAGCAACGGCACGTCCGCGAGGGCATACTGCTGGAGGATCGCCAGGACCGGGTCCAGGTAGAGCTGCTCCCCGAAGAGCTTCTCAGCGTAGCTCAGCAGGGCCTTCAGGGAGAAGGTGCGTCCGAACTCGACGGTCTCCTCGAGCCTCTCGGCGAGGACCTCCTGAAGCGCGAGGAAGAAGCTCTGGTCCATCTCCTCGACCTCCACCCGTTCGTCCGGAGGGGGGCGCCAGCCGGCGAGCGGGGCGCGGCGCTCGCTCTCCATCCGGGAGAGCCCCCCGCGGAGCAGGCCCAGGAGCTCGGCCGGGGCGGGCAACCGGTAGATCCGGTCCCCCTTCGGCCCCAGGTCCTCCTCCAGCAGCCCCCGGCGGCGCAGGCGCGAGAGCAGCCGGCTCGGGTCCTGGAAGATCCTCTCGGTGAAGAGCCCCGAGCGCAGCTCCGAGAGGCGGAAGACGGCGACGCGCCTTCCGCGCAGGGAGGGGTCCTCGCTCCGCGAGCGGGCGCGCTCGACGACCGAAAGCAGGACCCGGGCGACCCCCTGGTCCTCCCCCGGGAGGTCCAGCGTCCCCTCCGGGGCGACCATGGGTTCTCCAAGGAAGAGGGAGGGAAAGAGCGTATATCTACCCTCAAGGGGAATGCGTCGAGCGTGGGCACGGGAGCTTCCTCCTACGAGCGCGAGCTCAAGGGTGTCCTGCAGGGGGAGCCCGAGGCCCTCCGGCGCTACCGCAGGGAGGCCGGCTCGCTGGAGGAGCTTTCCGACCTGGACCGGCTCGCCCGGGAACCGTTCCTCGTGGTCCGGGCCGCCGGCTCGCAAGGGTTCGACCTGGTCGCCCTGCGCGACCGGCTCATCCTCCCGATCGAGGTCAAGTCCTCAGCCTCCCCCCAGATCCACTTCTCCGCGGCGAGCGGGCGCGCCTCGGAGCAGTACCGCGGCCTCCTCGACCAGACGCGCCGTGCGGGCCTGGTCCTCTTCTACGCCTATCGGCGCGTCGGCCTGCGCGGAGAGGACCCGTGGAGGATCTTCTCGGCCGACCCGGAGGGTTCGATGCCTCGGAGCTTCGCCTCCCTGGTCCACCGCTATGTCCCCCCGGTCTCCCGGACCACCGCGGGACACGAGGTGCTCCGCTGGGAGGAGGGCCGGCCCCTGCTGAAGGTGCTCGCCTATCTCTCGGCCCTGAACACCCCGTCCTCGCCGAGGGGGTAGACCGGTGCCCGCGTACCTCACCTCCTGGGGCCTCACCCCCTTTGGCCGTCGGCCGGAGGGGCTGGTCGAGCTCCTGCGCCACGCAGCGGCGGAAGCCGTGGAACGCGCCCCGAGGAGCTCGCGCCCGGAGGCCGTCGTGGTGGGAACCATGACCGGGGGCTCGCTGGGACGGACCGAGGGGATCGTTCCCCGGCTCCTCAACGCCCTGGGCTCGACGCAACTCCCAGGCTGGAGATGCGAGGCTGCCTCGGCCACGGGCGCGGCCGCCTTCCAGATGGGTCGCGAGCTGGTGGACGGGGGGAGATACCGCAACGTCCTTGTGGTGGCCGGGGAGAAGATGACCGACCGACCGATCGGGGAGGTCACCACGGACCTCGCCCGCTCCCTCTCCGAGCACGAGTTCCGTCAAGGAGCGACGATGCCCTCCATGGCCGCGCTGGTGAGCCAGGAGTACTGCCGGCACTTCGGGCTCCCCTGGGAGCGCATCGGGACCGTGACCGTCCGCAATCGCGCTCGCGCGGCGCTCAATCCTCTCGCGCACCTTCGCTCCCCGGTGACCCTCGAGGAGGTGAACGCGAGCCGGCCGGTCTCCTCCCCGCTCCGGCTCCTCCACGTCTCGCCGGTCAGCGATGGGGCGGCGGCGGTCCTCCTCACCCGCGAGCCCGCCCCGGTCCGGGTTGTGGGGGTCGGCCAGGCGAGCGACGTGGTCGAGGTGCTGGCGCGGACCCCCGGGCCGGGGTTTCAGGCGACTCGTGAAGCCGCCCGGCGGGCCTATGCCGAGGCACGGATCACACCGGAGCAGGTGGGGGTGGCGGAGGTGCATGACGCGTTCGCCCCCTTCCAGCTGATGGACGTGGAAGATCTCGGGTTCTGCCCGCCGGGCCAGGGGCTGGCGTGGACGGAGGCGGGGCAGGGAGACGTCGACGGGCGCTGCCCGGTCAACCCTTCGGGAGGATTGCTGGGTCGCGGACACCCCGTGGGAGCTTCCGGCCTCGCCCAGATCGTAGAGATTGCCCGACAGATCGTCGACGCGGCGGGGCCGTACCAGATTCCGGGGAGGCCTCGGATCGGGCTCGCACAGTCCGTCGGAGGTCTCGGGAGCCAGAACTTCGTCACCGTGCTCTCCCAGGGGGGTGCCCTGTGATCCGGCTGGCGGTCTGCCGGAACTGTGCCAGAGCGTTCCCTCCGCCGGCCGAGCGTTGCCCCGTCTGCGGCTCGGTCCTTGCGCTCGAGAGCCGCGAGGGGAGCGCCCAGGTGGTCGCCTCCACCGAGCTGCTCTCCCCGTCGGAGGGGTGGACCTCCCCCCACCGGCTCGTGCTCGTCGAACTCGCAGGGGGGGGCCGGCTCCTGGCGGTCGCTCCGGGTCCGCTTCCCGCCCCGGGAGATCCCGTCCACGTCGTGGAGCGGGAGGAGGGCCTCTTCGTCCTCGAGCCCGCCCCCGAAGTTCGCTCGCTGTTGCGTTCGAAACGCGGGGAGGGGGAACTTCCGCCCGACGGAGCTTTTCCGCCGGGCCTTTGAACCCCCGAGGTGCGAACACCACAGGATTAGCAATCCTGCGCCTTACCAGGCTGGGCCATCCCCGCTCGGCGGCTCGGAGTCTGAACGCCCTATTACTCTTTTGAGCCCACGGTCCGACGCCCGCGGCTTCGAGCCCGGAGGACCCCCGACCCTCCGTGCCGATATGTACTCCGCCCGGGTCGGCCGGACATGCTCTACGTCCGCAAGGCCGGGGTGATCGGGGCGGGGACCATGGGGGCCGCCATCGCCGAGGTACTCGCGTTCAACGACGTGCCGGTCGTCCTCAAGGATGTCGAGCCGGCGCTCGTGGAGCGGGGGCTCGCCCGGGTCCGGGGCTTCGCCGAGGAGCTTCTCCGCTTCCAGGAGGGGAGGTACGAGAAGGAGCGCGACCGGCTCGCCGGTCTCGGCCTCACGCTCAGCGCCGAACAGGCCGAGACCCTTCGCTCCCGGCTGAAGCCGAGGTTCACCCGCGAGCGACTAGAGGCGATGGTCTCCCGCGTCGAGGGGACCGTGGAGTACTCCTCCTTCCGGGACGTGGACCTGGTCGTGGAGGCCGCTTTCGAAAGCGTCCCGGTGAAGCGGACCATCTTCGAGGAGCTCGATCGGGTGCTCCCCGACCACGCCATCGTCGGGACGAACACCTCCTCGCTCTCGGTCAGCCGGATCGCGCGGGGGCTCCGGCTGGCCCCCCGCGCCCTGGTGACGCACTTCTTCAACCCCCCCTACACGCTCCCCCTCGTGGAGGTCGCGAGCGGCGTGGAGACGAGGGAGGAGACGGTCGAGGACACGCTCGACTTCCTCCAGAAGCTCAAGAACCACCGCTACCCGATGCTCCCGCTGCGCGTGAAGGAGGTCCCCGGCTACCTCGTGAACCGGCTCCTCATCCCCATGCTCAACGAGGCCTGCTTCGCTCTCGACGAGGGGGTCGCCTCCCCCCGGGACCTGGACCAGGCCCTCAAGGCCGGGGCGGGTCTGCCCATGGGCCCGCTCGAGCTCGCCGACATGATCGGCCTGGACATCTGCCTCGAGGTCGCCGAGGTGCTCCAACGCGAGTACGGTGATCCCAAGTACCGACCCTCGCTCGCCCTGCGCCGCTTGGTGGACGCCGGCCACCTGGGACGGAAGACCCACCGGGGCTTCTACGAGTATGACTGAGGCGCCGGGGGAGGCTGGAGCGGGGGGGCCATCGGGCCCTCCTGGACGATCTCGCGGAGGGGTCGGCGCGGGCTCGGTCGCTCCCGTTCGGCGAGGAGCGCGGGCAGGTCCTGCGGACGCCCGCGGCGGCCGACGACGATGGCGATGAGCACCTCGTACTCCTCGGGGGAGACCCCAAGGAGCCCGTAAACCCGTTCCCGGTCGAGACCGCCCACGGCATGGGCGGAGAGTCCGAGGAGCTCTGCCTGGAGGGCGAGGGACATCCACGCGGCCCCGGCGTCGAACCGGGAGACCGGGGAGGGGTCCGGTCCGGCCGAACGGTCGCGGCGCACCAGCAGATAGGCGATTGCCCCGGCGCCCCTCGCCCAGAGCTGGTTGGCCCGGGAGAGACCGGCGAGGAAGCGCTCGCGGTCCTCCGGTTCGACGGCGTAGAGGAATCGCCAGGGCTGCGTGTTGTTCGAGGAGGGGGCCCAGCGGGCCGCTTCGAAGAGGGTCTGGAGGTCCGAGCGGGTCACGGGGGAACCATCGAACGCCCGGGGGGACCAGCGCTCGAGGAAGAGCGGGGAGACCGGTGCATCCGGGCGACGGGGACCGTAGGCCCGCACCGCGGGACCGGAGGTGGCCTTCGAGGAGGCCGGCGGGGGGAGGTCCAGGCTCTGCATGGCCAAATTATAGAAATGAAAGTTTAAATGCTTTCTAATGTGAAGTCATGGCGGAGGAGGCTTTCCCACGGCGGGCACCCTATCGGAGGGAGGAGAGAGGGAAGGGTAACTCCCCTGGGAAGGGATTTAATACTTCACAAAGGATACGGATGGCCATGCCTGGTCTCGCCGCCGATACGGCGCATCCGACTATCGGCACCGGACGACGCACCGGAGTTCGCC
>JAKATE010000129.1 GCA_021828085.1 Thermoplasmata archaeon
CGCACATCTACCGGCCCCGCTCGGCCGGCGAGGGCTCCGGGCGGACGTGGTACCCGCCGTGGGCCAGCGGGTCCGCCTATGCCCTGCTCATCCAGATGGGCGCCGAGATGACCCAGATGGAGAACCGCCTGGTCGTGACCCGCTTCAAGGACGGTTACGGGCCGGTGGGAGCCTGGTTCCTTCTCCTCAAGGCCATCGCCACCAACGCCACCGGGGACAGCTACGAGACTTCCCGCCTGCCCGAGCTTCGCGAGCGCGTGGGGAAGTACGCGGACGCGAAGCCCATGCCCACCTGCCTGCGCAACCATCTGATGCTCCAGGAGATCCTGGCGGGCCGGGGACCGATCCTGCTGCACACCGAGAAGGTCCTCGACACGCCGGAGAAGGAGGCGGTGGGGTGGGAGGACTTCCTCAACATGACCATCGGTCAGGCGGTCACCTGGGCCTCCCAGGGCATCGAGCCGAAGACCACCCCGTCAGAGCTCATCCTCTCCGAGCCGTACGTCATGGGTTCCCACGCGGTCTGTGCGGGAGCCTGGACGAGCGGGCCGGCGGACATCGCCCCCCCGGAGTACCAGTGGGGGTACAATCGGATGACGACGGTGCAAGGGCTCTTCGGCGCCGGCGACACGGTCGGCGGCTCGGCGCACAAGTTCTCCAGCGGGTCCTATTCCGAAGGGCGCATCGCGGCCAAGGCCGCGGTCGCATACATCCGGGACCACCCGGAGGCACCGAAAGCGAGCCCGGAGGAGATCGCCTCCCTCAAGGAGAGGCTCTTCGCCCCTTCCATCCGGTGGCAGACCGTAGGCCCCGGTATCACCGCCGGGACCGTCCACCCAGACCTCCTCTTCCCCGACCAGGGCCTCAACCGGCTGGAGAAGATCATGGACGAGTACGGCGGGGGGGTCGCGGCCAACTATTCGACCAGCCGCAATCTGCTGGAGCGCGGCCTGAACCATCTGCACGCGCTCCGGGACGATATGGCCTACCTCGGCGCGCGGGACCTCCACCAGCTCCAGCGCTGTTGGGAGCTCGACCACCGCCTGTGGACCGCCGAGGCGGTCCTGCGGCACACCCTCTTCCGGGAGGAGACGCGCTGGCCCGGCTACTACTATCGGGCGGACTTCCCCCACGTGGACGACGAGCGCTGGAAGTGCTTCGTCAACTCCGTCTACGATCCGGCGACCCGGGAGTGGCGGTTGTTCACCCGCCCCCTCCACGCGCTCTTCTAGCCGGGGCCACCCGAGAGGAGGGACCGGCGCGTGGAGAGCTGGGGATCGCGGGTCCGAGAGGACCCCACGTCCCTGGTGGGCGAACCGGCCTCGAGCCTCCACGAGCTCTTGGACGAGGTGGACGAGGCCTTCGCCCGTTCCGGGTCGCCGCTCTTCGTGGAGATCCCCTCCGACCGGCCGGTCACGTTGATCGGGGACAGCCACGGCGACTGGCCCGCGGTCTCGGCCGCCCTGAGACACGCCCGTCACGGGCCGGTCCCGGGCCGGTTCGTCGGTCTCGGGGACTATGTCGACCGGGCGACCTGGAGCGAGCCGGACCCGGCCGCGCTTCCGAACGGCTCGATCTGGAACGCGGCCTACCTCCTCGCCTGGAACGCGGCGGCCCCCGGGGAGGTGGTGCTCCTTCGGGGGAACCACGAGGCCACCCGGCAGATCCCGGTTCCTAACCCCACCCTCCTTCGCGAGCTGGGGCGCGCGTACCCCCCCGAGGAGGCGTCGGTGCTCTGGGAGAGGCTCACCCGGGCGTTGGAGCGGCTCCCTCTCGCCGCGAGGACCGCCAACGGGGTCTTCCTCGCCCATGGCGGGATCCCGCCGGCGGACCGGCGGGACCCTCGCCAATGGCGCGCGGACGACCGGGAACTGCTCGAGGCCCTCCTCTGGAGCGACCCGGAGTTCGAACATCCCCCGAGCCGCGTCGTCGGTCCTCCCTACGGGGCCTCCGAGCTAGAGGAGTTCCTCCAGGAGTTCGGATGCGGGTTCATGATCAAGGGCCATGCCCCCTGGCACTCCGGCCGAGCCATCTACGGAGGACGGCTGCTCACCCTCCACACGAGCGACCTGTTCTCCCGTTTCGGGGAAGGAGGGGTCTACCTGGCCGAGCTCCCCGCCCTCCCGCGGATCTCGTCCCTGGGGGAGGTCACGCTCCGGGCGTGGGAGCACGGCGCTTGGAAGCCCCGGGCCATGGCCATGAGCACGATGCCCCCGGCCTTCCCCACGTCCGCCGAGGCGAGCGGAGGAACCTCTTCGGGGCCGGTCCGGACGATCCAGTGAGGGAGGACCATGCACGTTAGAGGGCGCGGACCGGGTTTGCCTCTGGAAACGAGGGACGACCCCGCGGAGAGGGGACTCAGAGGGAATAGCTCGCGGCCTCCGAAGAGGAGCCGGCGGACACGTTCGGCCCGGATCCTCGGACCTTGGCTAGCCCCCCAGTCCCTCTCGATGGCACCTTCCGTGCTCCCACCGGCGCCCGGCTCAAGCGAGACCATGTTCCATCCAATGGAGGGGAGCGCTCCACGCTTCCCCGGGAGGCGGGCGGATGCCTGAGGCGATCCGGATCGGAGTGGCGGTCAAGCACGGGATCGATGTCGCCCTGGCCCGGGCCGATCGCGCGAGCGGCCTGGTGAACCTGGCCAGCGCACCGCGGAAGACCAGCGACTTTGACCGCAACGCCGTGGAAGAGGCGGTCCGGATCCGCGAGCGCCAGGGGGGCAGCGTCACGGCGATCTCTGTGGGAGGGCCGGCCGCCCGGGAGGCCCTGCGCGATGCCGCGGCGATCGGGGCGGATGAGCTGGTCCTGGTCACCTCGGAGAAGTGGGGCGAGTGGGACACGCGCGCTGTCGCCCGCCTCCTTGTGGCCACGTTCCGGAAGCTCGGAGGGTTCGACCTCTTCCTCGTGGGGGAAGGGAGCACGGACCACTTCGCCGGTCTCGTGGGACCCCGGGTGGCCGCCGAGCTGAACATCGCGGACATCGCCTACGTGCGAAAGCTGACGATGGAGGCCGGTGGGGTCGTCGCCGAACGGGACCTGGAGCGGGAGGTGGAGGTGCTCCGGGCCCGCTTCCCGGTCGTCCTCACCGTAGGGCAGGAGATCAACACCCCCCGCCTGCCGACTTTCATGGCGAACCTCAAGGCCACCAAGAAGGAGGTCCGGGTCCTCGGTCCGGGGGAGCTCGGCCTCTCCGAGGAGGAGCTCGCCCCGAGCGTCGTCCTCGAGCGCGTCGCCGTCCCGGACATCCCCCGGCGCCAGGTCGCCCTCTCCGGTACCCCCGAGGAGGTCGCCACGCGGCTCCGGGACGCCCTGCGGTCGGACGGAGTGCTCCCATGAGCGGGGAGGAGATCCTCTGCTACTCCGAGGAGGGCGCCATCACCGCAGACCTTGTGCGGCTCGCCCGCTCCCTGGCCCCCGAAGCCGGGAGCCGGGTCCGGGCCGTCGTCCCTCCGGGCGCCGACCCCAGCCTCTCCGACCTCCTCGCGAAGGCCGGTGCGCACTCGCTCCACCTGGTGAGCGGGAAGTGGGGAGGCGACGCGCTCGCCGATGCCGCCCTCCTCGGCCGGCTTGTCCGGGAGCTCCGACCGACGCTCGTCCTGGTGGGATCCACGAAGCGAGGGCGAGAGGCCGTCGGGCGGCTCGCGGGAGCTCTCGACCTCCCCGCCGTCACCGGGGTGACCGCCCTACACCTGAACGAGGGCACGGTCCTCGTGGAACGGGAGGCGCTCAGCGGCAATGCCGTGGCGACGGAGCGGATCTCCCGCCGGCCCGCGGTCGTCGCAGTCCTCCCGGGCACCAGTGCGCCCGACCCTCCCCCCGCCCCGACGGTGGATCGGAGCGAGCACGTGGCTCCCGAGGCTCCCACCCTGCTGGAGCGGGTGGAGGTGCGTGGGAAGGCGGGAGGGCAGCTCGAGATCGAGAAGGCGGAGCGGATCGTCACCATCGGTCGGGGGCTCAAGAAGAAGGAGGACCTCGGCCTCATCGAAGCGCTCGCCCGGTCCCTCCAGGCCGAGGTCGGCTGCACGCGGCCGCTCGCCGCGGAGGCCGGCTGGCTCAGTGATGACCACTGGATCGGCCTCACGGGCCACCGGGTCCATCCGAAGCTCTACCTGGCCATCGGGGTCTCCGGGGCGGTCCAGCACCTCGTCGGGATGCGCTCCTCGCGCGTGGTGGTGGCCCTCAACAAGGACGCCAACGCCCCCATCTTCTCCCAGGCCGACTACAAGATCGTGGGCGACCTCTACCAGGTCGTGCCGGCCCTCGTGAAGGCCCTCACCCCCTGAGCTCCTCCCGGGGAGCGGGGCTCAAGGTCCCCGGGAAGGCTACAGCGTGCGCATCGCCTTGAGGAGGTCGCGCCCGAGGGTCAGGTTGGAGACCCGTCCCCGGCGCACGGAGCGCAGAACGGCGTTCACGTGCTCACGTGGGGAACCGTCGACAAAGTACGCCCGGTGGAGCAGCGCGTTCATCATCTCAGGGTACACGCCGTAGAGCCGGGGGTTCGAGAGGACCTTCGGATAGTCCCGGTGGGTCCGTAAGTCCCGCAGGACGAAGCTCGAATCGAGCCGGGAGCGATAGCGGGCGAGGAAGCCCGCGGAGGGATCCTTGGCCTTGACGGACTCGGCCGCCACCTCCCCTGCCAGGCGCCCGGACTCGAGGGCGAAGTCCATGCCGCGGAGGGTGAGGCCGGTACTGAGGAACATCTGACCGGCCGAGCCGGCCAGGAGGAATCCATCCCCGCTGAGCGGAGGTACCGAGGCGAGCCCACCCTCGTTCACGACGCATCCGCTATACTCGAGGAGCGTTCCCCCGTCGAGGTAGCGCGAGACGAGAGGATGCTGCTTGAAATCCTCCAGGACCTCGTACATAGGGACCTGGTGACGGACCACCGAACCCAGGTTGAGGATCATCCCGACGGAGAGGGAGTCCCGGTTGGTGTAGAGGAATCCGCCCCCCTCGACCCCGGAGGGGAGGCCCGTCAGGGTGAACTGGCAACCTTCGAGGCCCCGGAGCTGAAATCGGCGCTCGATCTCCCCCTCCGGAAGTCCAATCACCTGCTTCACCCCGATCCCGACGGTCTCGGCGGAGAGGGGCGGCTCCAGGCCCGCGGTCTGGCTGGTGAGGGCGTTGAACCCTTCCGCCACGACGGTCACGTCCGCGTGGAGCTCATCCTCGCCCAGGCGGACCCCCACGACCTTTCCCTGCTCCCGGACCAGCCGGTCCACCCGGGAGCCGAAGACCGCCGTGGCACCGGCGGCCTCGGCCTTGGCGACGAGCCAGGGGTCGAGCTTCCCCCGCAGGACGCTGAAGGAGTTGAACGGGGGCTCGGCGAAAGCGTGGTCGTAGAAGTCGATGGAGGTGGCCTGGGTCGGGGTGAGCAACGAGAGCACGTTACGGGAGATGGCGCGCTCCACCGGCGAGGGGTCCTCCTTCCAGAACTCCGGGAACATCCGGGAGAGCCCG
>JAKATE010000130.1 GCA_021828085.1 Thermoplasmata archaeon
CGGACGAGTCCGTCGCGCTCCAGATGCACATGGCCGAGGTCCTGGGCCGGGTCGCCCGCTCGCTCCGCCGTCCTCTCCTGGTCACCCAGGAGCGGACCGGGGGACGGCTCGTCTTCCCCGGCCTCGCCCGGCTCGGTCCCCCGGTCCACGAGACGCTCCGCCTCCTGCACGGCCCCGACGGGGTCGTCCGCCTCACGGCCCAGGAGCGGGCGGAATCGCTGACGCTGCTCGCCCTCCCGCCGCACCAGCGGCACCTGGAGGAGTTCGACGCCGACGTGCCGGCCGCGGCCTCGAGCGACCGGTTCGAGCGCCCGTCGGAGGTGACCCCGTGGCCGGCCCTCTTCCCGTGATCTTCGGGGGCACGACCGGGGCCCCGCTCCTCGACGGCCGCAACCGCAGTCGCGATCGCAGCCGTGGTCGCAGCGCACGCGGGAGACCGGACCGGCGACCCACGAGCCCGGGAGGTGAGGTCCAATGGGACGGACGGTCCCGACGTACCGCGACGCTCTAGAGGCGCGGCTGGCCCGGTGGGACCGGGAGTTCGGACGGGCCCTGATCGATCCCAAGGACCGGGAGGATTTCCAGGAGCTCCTGCAAGGGGCGCGCCGGTACGTGGCGCAGGGGACGATGCTCTCGAGCGGGGACCTGACCGAGCGCGTCTTCCTATCGATGCTCCTCGACCTGGAACGGCAGCTGCGTCCGCGGGAGGGAAGGAAGGGCACCAGCTCGGTGCCCGCCGAGCTCGCCGCCCGGGCGCTGTGAACGTGGGGCCCGGAGGGACGTGCGCCGAGCGAAGGCGCGCGTCGGCGGACCTCGGGATGGGGAAGACAAGACCCGGCCCGGGACGCCGGCGGTGAACGATGCCCGAGGGTTGGCTCCTGGACGTCCATTCCTCCCTGGCCGGGGACGCCGTCGTCCTGTGGCTGAGGGAGCGGAACGGCCCCGTCCACCGCAAGGAGGTGCCCTGGGCCCCGCCCTTCTACGTCGCCGGTCCCTCCGACCGTCTCGAGGACCTCGCCCGCGCGCTCGGGGACGAGCAGGGGTCCATCTCCGCGATGGGGTGGGCCGACATCCGTACGAGCCTCTTCGAACCGGCGGACCGGACGCACCGGGTCCTGGCGATCGCCCCCGCCCCGCACGGGGCGCGCAAGTCCCTCGCCTCGGAGATCGACGCCCGGGGCGGGTTCACCACCTTCCAGATCTTCGACGTGGACCTCTCCGCTCCTCAGCTCTTCTACCTGGACCGGGGGCTCTACCCCTTCGCCCCCGTTCTCTGGAGCGGGACGGAGGTCCTCGCGAAGGAGCCTCCCGAGGTCCTGGAGTACGACCCGCCCCCGTTGAAGGGCTCCCGCCTCCACGTCGAGGTGACCGGGGCCGCTCCCGGCCGCCCCGCGCGCGAGGAGGACCCGGTCCTGCGCGTGCGGGTCGGGGACCGGGTCTTGGAGGAGGAGGGGGAGGAGGCGACCCTCCTCGAGATGCTCGCGGAGCTCCGCCGGCAGGACCCGGACATCGTCTGGACCCACGGAGGGGACGCCTTCCACCTCCCGCACCTCTACCGGCGGGCCGCGGCCCACGGCTGGGACGAGGGGCGCTTCTTCCTCGGGCGTGAGCCCAGCCGCTTCCGCCTCCACCAGCGGGGGCAGACCTTCGAGAGCTACGGGCGGGTGCTGCACCGCGCCCCGATGCACTTCCTCTCCGGCCGCTTCCACCTGGACGTCAACGAGCGGTTCGTCGAGGACGTGGGGCTCCTGGGGTTCGTCGACACCTCGCGCCTCTCCCGGCTCGGGCTGCAGACCGTCGTCCGCCAGTCCCCCGGGACCGCCTTCAGCGCCATGGAGCTCGCGGTGGCGCTCTCCCTGGGCGTCCACATCCCGTGGAAGAAGAACCTCCCGGAGCAGGAGAAGACGGCCGCCCAGCTCGTCGCCGCCGACCGGGGCGGGCTCATCCTCACCCCTCCCGTGGGATTGCACGCGAAGGTGGACGAGTTCGACTTCGCCTCCCTCTTCCCCTCGAT
Source organism: Thermoplasmata archaeon (assembly GCA_021828085.1). Taxonomy (GTDB): domain Archaea; phylum Thermoplasmatota; class Thermoplasmata; order Lutacidiplasmatales; family UBA184; genus JAKATE01. Next base: position 2,015 of record JAKATE010000130.1, read on the forward strand.
CATGGTCCAGCACAACCTGTCGATCGAGACGCTGGACTGCCCCTGCTGCCCCGACTCTCCCCACGTCGCCCCGGGGCTGGGGTACCGCTCCTGCACGCTGCGCGAGGGCGTGGTCCCGCGGACGATCCGTCCCTTGGTCGAGCGTCGTCTCCACTACAAGCGGAGGAAGAAGGCGACCCAGGGGCCCGAGCGGGAGCGCTACGACGCGCTCGGGAAGGCGTGGAAGTGGGTCCTCGTGACCAGCTTCGGGTACCAGGGGTACCGCAACGCCCGGTTCGGACGGATCGAGTGCCACGAGGCAATCAACGCCTACGCCCGGGAGGTCCTCGTGGAACTGACCCGCACCGCGCGGGAGGGCGGATGGGGGGTGGTCCACGGCATCGTCGATTCCCTCTGGCTCCGTCCTCCGGAGAGCGGGGACCCGGAGGCGTTCTCCCGCCGGGTCACCGAGCGGACCGGCCTCCCGCTCGGCTACGAGGGACGGTACCGGTGGATCGTCTTCCTCCCGAACCGGGAGAACGGGTTCGGCGTCGCGCAGCGCTACTACGGGAGGTACGAGCACGGCGAGTTCAAGGTCCGGGGGATCGAGACGCGCCGGGGGGACGCCCCGACGTTCGTCCAGAAGGTCCAGGAGGAGGCGCTGGACCACCTGGGGGAGGCCGAGGACGCGGAGGGGTTCCGCGCCCGGATCGCCGGGGCGCTCGAGGTCGGGCGTCGGCACGTCGAGCGCCTGGCCGGCGGGGAGGTCCCCCGGGAGGAGCTCCTGCTCACCCACCGGATCACGCAGCGGTTGGAGGAGTACCGGGTCTACTCGGACGGCGTCGCGGCGTTGCGTCGCCTGAAGCAGGAGGGGATCGTCCGGGAGCCGGGAGAGGACGTCTCCTACCTCATCCGCGACCAGCGTTCCCGCGACTACCGCGAGCGCGCGGTCCCGGTCGAGCTCCTCGCCGGTGACGAGCGGTACGACGTGGGCGCCTACGTCCAGCTCCTCGCCCGCAGCTTCGAGACGCTCTTCCTGCCCTTCGGCTACGACGTGGACCGCATCCTGGAGCTGTGGGGCTGGAGGGCGGCGGGGAAGGAGGCCCGCCCGAGGCCGAGGCACGAGTACCGGTCGCTCGAGCGGCCGGGGCAACGGCGCCTCCTCGACGCGGAGCCCGTCCCCGCCTCTGCTCCCGCCCCCACCCCCACCTCCGCCCCCGCTCCCGCTTCCGCCCCCGCCTCCGCCCCCGCCTCCGTCCCTATCGGAGCGAGCGAGAAAGCCCTCTGAGGACCGCTCTCCCCGGAGGCGGAGAAGGGAGAGCACCGTGCGCAATCCGAGAGCGCCGTCATCGATTATCCCCGAGGAGGTCACCGCCCGGGCCATGTCGCACCGACGGGCCTTCCCGGCTGCGTCCGCTCACCCACGCCGACGAACTCGACCTTCGACGGATACGACCCGTGCCCGCTCCGGGGAGAATGGACGGGTCGACGCGGCGCTGCACGCACCATCCTCCCGGCTCACCGTGGGGGAGGTTCACGAACGGCGCGTCCGCGCCGACGCGGTGACATTTGTGGCCCCACCCGGCCCTCGCTCCCCGATCTCCCGCTCGGCCACCCCCACCCCGGCCCTCCCGGGCCCCGCGAGGAACTGAGCATGGCGCCAGGTCGCCGGGACCGTGCCCGCAGGACCCCCGTTCGAGACCCCGCGGACGACGCCTGGGTCGACCGTATCGCGGATACGGTGCAGGACCTCCTCGCGGAGGAGGGTCTCGAGATGGAGATGTGCGTCTGGTACGACCCGGTCACCGAACAGCTCCACGCCGTAGGTTTCGATGGCGCGCCCGCACGCTACTTTCGATGCGCCGCCGGAGAACAACCCTCTCCCGCCCCTCGGTCCGACCCGGACCCGCAGAGCGTTGCCGCCCCTCTCACGGCGATGTCCGGGGTAAGTGCGGGGGCGGTGGCCACATCGTCCCGCGGGATGACCGCGAGCTCGCGCTCGCTGCCGATGGGCCATCTCCCGTCTCCAGAGGGATCGAAGCTCGGGTCGTCCTCGCCGGAGGAGGAGACCGAACGCGGCGTGGAGGACGGACCTTGAGCTCTCTTCTTTGAGACGAGGCCACCCTCCCCGGGACGAGGGCTCGTGGACCGGGGCTGGCCGCCTTGCAGAGCGCGGCGGAGGTCGGTCAGCCCTCTCGGATCTCGCGGGCTTTGATGAACGTCCCGTGGCGGAGCTCCGACATCGCCTGGCTCAGCTGCTCTTGGGTGTTCATCACGATCGGACCGTACCAGGCGACGGGCTCGTGGAGAGGACGTCCGGAGACCAGCAGAAGGCGAGCTCCCTCCGCGCCCGCCCGGAGGCGCACCGTGTCGCCGTCGCCCAGGAGCACCACCCGCTTCGCGGGCACCAGTCCGTCACGTCCCTCGAACTTGGCGCCGCCGTCCACCACGTAGGAGAAGACGGTGTGCCCCTTCTTGACCGGCAGCTCGAAGGCGGCGTCCGGCCGCAGCGCGACGTCGAGGTACGTCGGGTCGACGGGTATCCCTTTGACCGGGCCCTCGACGCCCTGGTGCGTGCCGGCGACGACCTTGACCGTGCCCGAGTCGTTCCGAATGGACGGGATGTCCCGCCCGGACAGCCCACGGTAGGCGGGCTCGGCCATCTTGAGCTTCGAGGGGATGTTGACCCAGAGCTGGAACCCCTGGAACTCGCCCTCCTTGCGCTGGGGCATCTCCTGGTGGAGGATCCCGCTGCCCGCGGTCATCCACTGCACGTCGCCGCTGTCGATCCGTCCCTTGTTCCCGAGCGAGTCCTCGTGGTCGACCTGGCCCTCGAGCATGTAGGTGACGGTCTCGATGCCACGGTGCGGGTGCCAGGGGAAGCCCGCGACGTAGTCGCGGGGGTTGGTGGAGCCGAAGTTGTCGAGCAGGAGGAACGGGTCGAAGAGGGGGACCTCCCCGTTGCCGAAGGCGCGCTTGAGGCGCACCCCCGCCCCCTCGAGCGTGTCCTCGGCCTTGAGGATGTGCTGGACGCTTCTCAGAAGTTCGGGCATGATCACCTCGTGGAGGTCCGTGTACCTCGCGGACCCCTCTTGAAGAGTAGCTTCTCCGCGGAGGAGCGACGGCAAGGTGGAACGTGCCGGGAACCGCCCGCGCCACGCCCGTCCCTACCGGGCCGCGGTCCCTAGCGGCCGGCGCCGCCCTTCCGGCGGAGGGCCTCTTCGTCCTCGCGGAAGGCCTCCGCCAGGTACCGGTGAACGGCCGCGGGGACCTCCCCCTCGGGCAGGGTCTTGGAGACAAAGTCGCCCACGACCAGGACCTCGGTCCTCTCCCCTCGCGGCAGGTAGTAGTTGAAGAACTTCGAACCGGCGAACGGCCCCTCGAGCACCTCGACGGCGAACCCCAGGGGAGGCAGGAGGGTGATCCGGTTGGAGACCTTCACCGCGGCCCCTTCGA
>JAKATE010000131.1 GCA_021828085.1 Thermoplasmata archaeon
CCGGAGGTCGGGACCAGGAGCGTCGAGGCGATGCGGAGGAACGTGGTCTTCCCCGCCCCGTTGCGTCCCAAGAGGCAGATCCGCTCACCGGTCCGGGCGTTCAGCGAGACGCCCGAGAGCGCCTGGACGACAGGGGCGCCGCGGCTGTGGTACGCCTTGCGGACGTCCTTCGCAACGAGCGCCTCGGCGGTCATGAGGGGCCCCCGCACCAGGCTCCCCCACATTAGGCTCGCGGTTTACCAAGCGAACGGAGGGCCGGTCCCCCCGTGTCGGGTGTTCGCGGAGGACCGGAGCGCGGAGGACCGGAGCTAGCTGTCGGCCGAGAGCGCGCGGGCCATGGCGCCGGCCATCTCCACCGCCGCCGCCAGGTTGTGGTGCGAGAGCTGCTCGACGTTGACCCCGAGGGGGACCTTGAGGCCGCGGCGCCGGCAGAACGAGCGCGCTCCCCTCCAGACGTTCAGGGCGAGGCGGATGGACTGCCGTCGGGCCTCCTCGGACCCCTCCCCGAGAAGACGGTCCTCCACGCTCGGGGGAACCGTGGCTCCGAGCCACCGGACGAACTCGAGGTCGTGGACATCGGAGATGGGGGCCACGCTGATCACCACGGTGGCCGGCGGGACCTGGAACTCCCGGCAGAGGCGGTCGTACCCGGCGAGCAGCTTCTCGAGCTCCCGCGTGTGGAAAAGGATCTGCGTGGTGGTGAAGCGCCCGCCCATCAGCGTCTTGGTCAGCAGACGGTCCGCTTCGTCCGGGCGGCTGGGCAGGCAGACATTGCCGACGACCCCCTCCCGGAGCCCGGAGGTGCGGAAGAGCTCGTTGAGGATCCCCGAGGCCTCCACCACGGTCGGGCCCCCGTAGTGGCGAAGCCCACTCGAGCCCCCGACCACGACGACGTTGTGGATCCCTCTCTCGACGATCGTCTCCTCGGCCCAGCGCCGGAAAGCCCCCCGGGAAGGGAGGTGGACGACCACCTTGTTCACCACGGGATCGAGGCCGAGCCGCTCGCCGAGCCCCCGGGCGAAGTCCCGGGGATCGGAGGTCCGGTAGAAGGGCCGTCCCTCGTGGTTCTCCTCGAGGACCTCGGGGACGTTCACCGCGCAGAGCTGAGGGATCCCCCGGAGGGAGGAGGCGAGGTCGTCGAGGAGCCGGTTTGCGGTGGCCTGGGGAGAGCGGCGGGCCGGGGGGACCGGCTCGAACAGCAGAGGGGTCTTGCCCAGCCACTCCCACAGCCCTCCGCCCATTCCCGCCCCTGGGTCCCCGGTTCTCCCGGCGCGAGGCTTTAGCTGAGCGGCCCCATCCCTTGCATCCCATGCAAAGATCACGGGAGCCCCCGCGACCGGGGGAGTTGCTCGGCCGGGCCCCCCCATGGCCGCGGGAGTGGGCCCAGCGTCTGGGGAGAAAGGCGGCCCAGACCGGAGCCCGCTCCGAGGTCTTCCACCAGCGGTCCACCGACCGCTGGGCGATCCGGTGGAAGCGGGGAGGACGGACGCTCCTCACGCTGTACCCGTCCCCCGAAGGCGTCGAAGCGGAGCTCCGGCTGGCGGGAATCCCCGCACTCAAGCTCCGAGCGTGGATCGACTCCGACCCCCTCCTCCGAGAGGGACTGACCCCAGGCGCGCGCACCCTCGTGCTTCGCACCGGGCTCGACGGTCCCGTCCGCGCTCGAAGGCTCGAGGACCTCCTCGCGGAGCTCGCGCGGTTGGACCCGGCCTAGGCCTGGGGGTCTCGGTGAACCCCCCGGTGGAAGGCCACGGGGGTCCGCCCTCCCATTAAATATGAGGTCCGGGTCCGCACCCCTGATGCGGCTGCTGTTCATCCACGCCGATCGCTTGGAGTACGAGGCCAAGCGCCCGGCCCTCAAGGACATCGCCCCGCTCGCGGCCGGGGAAGGACACGGGGAGGCCGAGGAGGCCCTGGTGGTCTTCTTCTCCGTGGAGAAGCCGGACGCCGCCCGCCCGGAGGAGATCGTCCGGGAGGCGGTGGCGAACGTGGCGGACGTGCTCTCCCAGGTGAAGGCCGAGCGGGTCGTCCTCTACCCGTACGCCCACCTCTCCAGCGACCTCGCGCCCCCCCGGGCCGCCGAACAGATCGGTCGGGAGCTCCGCCAGGCGCTGGAGGGCGCGGTGAAGGTCCCGGTCTCCTCGGCCCCTTTCGGGTACTACAAGTCCTTCCTCCTCCGCGCCAAGGGACACCCCCTGGCGGAGCTCTCCCGCTCCCTTGTCCCCGGCGCGGCCGGCAAGGGGACGGAGAAGCCGTCCGCCGTCGCCGAGAGCGAGGCCGTCTCCAAGGAGAAGACCCTCGTCTCCACCTGGCGGGTCCTCACCCCGGACGGCCGCGACGTCCCGGCCGAGGAGTACGACCTCGCCTCGGACGCAGATTTCTCGGCCTTCCACCGTTATGAGACCGGGGGCTCGCGCCAGGCGGGGCCCGAGCCCGCCCATGTCCGGCTCATGCGGGAGCTCGAGCTGGTGGATTACGAACCGGGTTCCGACGCCGGGAACTTCCGATGGTACCCCCGCGGACAGCTGATCAAACGCCTCCTCGAGGAGGAGTGCTCGCGCCTCATGGCCGAGGCCGGCGCCATGCGGGTGGAGACCCCCATCATGTACGACTACGAGCACCCGGCGCTCCGCCGCTACCTCGACCGCTTTCCCGCGCGGCAGTACGTGGTGCGCTCCGAGGAGAAGGAGTTCTTCCTGCGCTTCGCGGCATGCTTCGGGCAGTACCTGATCTTCCACGACATGGTCATCGGCCGCAAGGACCTGCCGGTCCGGCTCTACGAGCTCACCCACTACTCCTTCCGCCGGGAGCAGACCGGCGAGCTCTCCGGCCTGCGCCGGCTGCGCACCTTCACCATGCCCGACATGCACACCGCCGTGGCGGACGTGGAGCAGGCCAAGGAGGAGTTCCGCCGACAGTTCGAGCTCTGCGTGAAGTGGATGCGCGACCTCTCGCTCCCCTTCCAAGCGGCCCTCCGCTTCGTGCGGAGCTTCTACGAGGAGAACCGAGCCTTCGTCCAGGAGCTGGTGCGCTATCTGGGGCAGCCCGTACTCGTGGAGCTCTGGAACGAGCGGTTCTTCTACTACGTGATGAAGTTCGAGTTCCACCCGATCGATTCGCAGGGACGCGCGGCCGCCCTCTCCACCGTCCAGATCGACGTGGAGAACGCCGAGCGCTTCGGCATCGGCTACACGGACACGGACGGGATGCGCAAGACCCCGCTCCTCCTCCACGCCTCCATCCCCGGGGCCGTGGAGCGCAACGTGTACGCCCTGCTCGAGCAGCAGGCGCGCCGGATCGCCCGGGGGGAGAAGCCCGAGCTCCCTTTCTGGCTCTCCCCGACCCAGCTGAGGGTGCTTCCGGTCTCCGACCCGCACCTCCCCGCGGCCCGGGAGCTCGCCGAGCGCCTGCGCAAGGCCACCGGCGCCCGGATCGACCTCGACGATCGGGACGAGGGGATCTCCCGGAAGATCCGCGACGCGGGCCGGGAGTGGGTCCCCCTCGTCGTCGTCTTCGGGGAGAAGGAAGCCGAGGGGGCTCCCCTCCCGGTCCGGCTGCGCGACGGCTCCCAGCGCCCGCTCACCTTCGACGCGCTCGTCGACGAGCTGCGCCGGCGCCAGGGGAACAAGCCCCGGGCCCCGCTTCCCGAGCCGGAGCGGCTGAGCGTCCGCCCGATCTTCCGCGGCTGAGGGCCGTGCCCCCGGGAGGCTCGAGGAGCTCGAACCTCATCTCCCCCCGTGCTCGGGCCGACGGAGGGCATGCGCCGCTCGGAGGCGGGCCCCCGGGAGCTCTAGCTCCGTCCGCCGGCTCCGGGAGGAAAGGACTCAAGACGGGCGCGGCCTGCGACCCCCGTGAACCTTCCACCGGGGGACCTGGAGTCCGGGCTCCAGCGGCTGTACTTCCACAGCTCTGAGCGGATGCCCGAGCTTCCCGCCGCCTCGGTCGACGTGATCATCACCAGCCCTCCTTACAACCGGGGCAAGCACTACCATCCGTCGTACAGCGATCGGCTCCTCCCCGAGGAGTACGAGCGGCTCCTCTCCCGGGTCTTTCGGGAGTGTCACCGGGTCCTCCGGCCCCGGGGGAGCTTCTTCCTCAACGTGGGGGACAGTGCACGGGACCAGGGGAAGTCCGAGCGGGTGGTCCGCGTCGCCGAGGAGGCGGGCTTCCAGCGCGTCCAGACCCTGGTCTGGGTCAAGTCGATCCTGGGAAAGGGCCACTATACCCCGTCCGGGCGGGGGCGGAACTTCTCGAACATCTTCGAGTACGTCTATCTGCTCGCCCGCGGCCCCTCCCCCCGGATCGACGTCCTCCGCGTGGGGATCCCGTACGCGGACAAGTCCAACATCGGCCGCTACAGCGCACAGGACTTGCGCGACGCGGGGAACGTCTGGTTCATCCCATACCGGGAGACCACGGGGCCCCGAAGGAAGAAGCGACATGAGGCCCCGTTCCCCGTGGAGCTGCCCTGGCGGGCGCTGAGGTGCGTCCCCGGCGCCCGCCGGGTCCTCGACCCATTCGCCGGGACCGGTTCGACGCTCGCCGCCGCCGAGAGCCTGGGGATCGAGGGGGTGGGCTACGAGCGCTTCCCGGACACGACGGTCCTGCGGGAACGGCTCCAGACCCCGTATCCGTTCGCCCCGACGGTCCTCCTCCCGGAGCTCGAGCGTGCCGTCCGCCTGCTCGCCCGGCTGCTCGAGGCTCGACCCGGGGGCCTCGAGACCGCCCTCCAAGGGGTGCGCCCGCAGGTGCGAGGCGAGGTCCAGAGCCTCCTGGAGAGGTTAGGGGGATCCCCGACCGCAGGCCGGCGGGCCGGGCAGCCCCGACCCCCCAAGGACTAGCGGGGGGCGCGCTTCCGGAGCCCCGCGACAGGGGCTGCCAGGGTCGGGGCCGGCTTTCCCGCCCCCGCCTCGTAGGAGCGCTCGAGATCCTCGAGCCCCCGGCGAAAGTCCCCGAGCACCGAGCGGGTCAGATAGACGTGCGGGGCCTCGCCCGAGGCCAGCCCCGAGTACCGGATCCCTTCCCGACCCGCCTCGCGGTAGCTCCGGTACTCCAGCTCCGGGAGGAACCAAAGGATCCCGTCCTCGATCCCGTGCCCCCCCCGGTCCCCCCGGGGACGGACGGTGAGGCCCAGGTAGCGCACCACGGCGTCCGGCAGGTTGAACAGGAGCTTGTCCGTGAGCTGCGCCACATCGACCACGCGGTTCGCGCTCATCTCTTCCCCCAGGAGGGTCGCCGAGCGGTGCATCCCTACGACGCGGACCACCCCCGGCCCCCGCGCCAGGAAAGCGATGGAGCGGGCGGGCCGGAGCAGCGAGGAGAGCTCCTCGGCCCGGCAGCCGAGGAGCTCTGCCACCTCCTGCGGCAGCTGCACGGTGGACCAGCTGGGGTGGACCGCCTTGAGGGCGACCCAGGAGGACGGCATCAGGCGGGAAC
>JAKATE010000132.1 GCA_021828085.1 Thermoplasmata archaeon
CACCCCCCCGAGCGTTCTCCGAAAGCTAAAGAGCCCCTTGGGTGGACAGCGAGGCCCCCCAGGAAGGCCAAGACCGGTGACGGACGCCCCCTCGCATCGGAAGGGTACGCTCCAAGGCCCCAAGGGCCCTTTCTCCTCAACGCACCCTTCGGCGGAGGTGCCCGAGCCCCCCGCCCGGTCGCGCGTGGCGCCGGAGGATGTGGTGATCCTCTACGTGGGGGAGGCCCAGGAGGCGGGGGAGCTTCCGACCCAGCGATCGCTCGCCCAGCGGCTCTCCACCTCCCAGCCCACCATATCGCGGACGCTCTCCCGCCTGCGTGCCTCCGGTCACCTTCGCGTACACCCGGTGATGCGCTTCGCGGCGACCAGCAGCGAGCGCGGCTACACGCTGACCGCGCTCGGATCGGAGCGGCTCGCCCAGCTTCGGGCGGAGCTCCGGGAGCTGCGGTGGCCGGGGTCGGACATCCTGCTGGGCGACATCGAGGCGACGCTCCCCGGGGCCAGCGCGACCTCCCTCCTTGCGGCGCTCCGAGCGGGTACCGCCCCGGACGAGATCATGGCCAACTACCGCCCCGAGGACGACGTTCGGACCCGCCGCAAGAGACGGCCCCCGAACCGGAAGACCGGCGGGCCGAGCCCCGCCCTGGTGTCCCGTGTGCCCTCCCCACCACCCCTGGTGGGTCGGATCCCTGAGCGGTTCCGTCTCGCCCAGACCGTACGCCGCCTGAATGGGCGGTCGACGGGGGGAGAGGTGGTGGTGCTCGTCGGCCCCGCCGGGGCCGGCAAGAGCCGGCTCCTCCAGTTCGCCGAGGAGCTCGCGCGTCGAGAGCGGATCCGTGTCGTGGCTGGGCACATGCTCTCGGGCCCCTCGCTACCGTTCTCTCCTTTCGAAGAGATGCTGGGCCCCCGCTCCTCCGACCTGTCCGCCGTCGCGGCACCCCCTCCCACCTACCCCTCGTCCTCCCCCTCCTCCTCCTCCACGTCGCCTTCTCCATCCGCACCCTCCCCTACCGCCTCTGAGTCGCCCGCACACCCCGCATCCTCTCCCACCCCCGCCCTCCCCGAATCCTCCCCGCCCTCTCCGTCCCCCAGCCCCAGCGGACGGGCCATCTCGCGGGTCGGTCGGATGCTGGGATACCTCGAGCGCATCGAGACCTTGTCGAGACAAGGACCGCTCCTCCTGATCGTGGACGACCTGGAGAGGGCTTCCCCCTCCACGCTCCAGGTCTTCCAGTTCCTCGCGACGAACGTGCCGCGGCTGGAGCGACCGGTCCTCCTCATCGCCGCTTCCCGCGACGAGACCTGGATCGACCAAGGGAGACGTACGAGCCCCTCGCCCGCCAAGCAGCTGCTCCAGGTCCTGGACGGGCTCTCCCGTTCGGGCTCGGCGAGGGTCAGCGTCCTGCCCCTAGGTCCGCTCACGCATCAGGAGGCCCGGGTGCTGCTCGAGGCCTCCCTCGAGGACAGCTGGATCGGGGAGGAACCTGCCCGCCAGCTCCGGGACGTGGTCGAGCGTTCCCAGGGCAACCCCCTCTTCCTCCTCGAGGGTGTCCGGGCCCTTCAGGAGCCCGCTAGCCACCCCTCGACCGGTCGGGGCCCCCCGCATCCCCACCCAGTGGAACGTCGGACCTCTCGCTCGCTACCGGTGCCCTCCGTCGTCCGGCGTCTGCTGGTCTCGCGCATGGAGGGACTGCCCTCGAAGGAAAGCCGTGTCCTGGAGATGGCCGCTTGTCTGGGGGAAGAGTTCGAGGCCGCTCCCCTCGTGGCCCTGGCCGCCGCGGTGAGCTTTCCCGGGCCCGAGGAGGTCCCCGTGCTTCTGCAGACCCTCGCGGACCGATGGAGGATCCTGCGCCCGGTCGGCCCCTCGCGCTACGCCTTCGCCCACGTCCTGTTCCTGGAGATCCTCCAGGAGCGCAGCCCCCAACGCGCCCGGTGGTCCTCCGTCCTCGCCGCCTGGTGGGAGCGGGCCCGGCCCCAGGACTCCTTGACCATCGCGAGGCTCTACCACGCCGCTGGAGACGCCGCGCGCGGTGTCCCGTGGGTGGACACCGCCATCGAGGAGGTGATGCGCCGGCAGGCCTACGAGAACGTCGAGGGGTTCGTGCGGGCGGCGCACGACCTGCTGGCCCCCCGCCCCGCCGCCCTCGCGGCACGCATCCCGAAGGACCTCGCGCTCGCGACCCGTCTCTGGATCCTGGGGGGAAGTGCCGGGGCCCGAGGCGTCCTCGAGCTGGTGCTCGCGACCTCCCTTCCGCCCAGGATGCGGTGGGAGGCCGAGGCGACGTTGCTCAACACCATCGCGACGCTCGATCCCGGACGCGCCCGACGCCGGTTCCTCGAGCTTCGCGCGGAGGTGAAGCGCTCGGGCCGGAAGTCGGACCACCTTCTGGAAGGGCAGCTGCTCTCGGTGGAGGCCTTCCTCTACGCCCAGGCCGGCCGGTGGGAGGAGTCCCTCGCGAGCGCGGAGGGGTCCCTGGAGAACCTCGCGAAGGTCGACGACTGGATATGGACCACCTGGGCGAAGCTCTCCCGGGCGCTGGCGCTCCTCTCGCTCGGGCGATGGCAGGAATCGCTGCGGGCCTGTCGCGAGGACCGCGTGCGGTTCCGGGGAGAACGGTACGGCCCGTTCCTTTCCCTGCTGGACAACCTGGAGGGACGCGTCCACCAGGCGCTCAGAGACCCGAAGCGCGCCCGACGCTGCTTCGAAGAGGGGCTCCGTGCCGCACGGAGGATCGGGAACGTCTCCGTCATGTCGAGCCTCCTCGCGAACCGGGCCGCCGCGGAGCTCCTGCTCGGCGACCAGAAGACGGCCCGAGCGACCATCGAGGAGCTCTGGGACCTCTCGAAGAAGTTCGACCTGACGCTGCACGCGGCGTGGGCCCAGTACCGGTGGGCCCAGTGGCTCTTCCACGACGACCGGGCCGAGGAGGCCGACCGGGCGTTCGAAGAGGCCAAGGAAGGGTTCCTGGAGATCGGCCTCGAGGGGCCGGCGCTGCTGCCCCAGGTCTATCGGGCCTGCCGCGACATCCTCCGGGGGGAGCGACGAGCCGGCCAGGCCACGCTCGAGAAGCTCGCCCCCCACCTCGACCAGGTGGACCCGGACGAGCGGGTGCTCCTTCCGAGGGCCGCCCGCGCCTGGCTGCCGCCGGTCGGCGGCGCCCCCGCGAAACCTACCCGGGCCCGCTAGTCGGGCCGTTGGTCCGCCCGAAGCGCGGGCGCGAGGTCTACGACCCTCACGGCCGCTCAGTCCGGCATCGGCGAGCCGCAGCCGTCGCAGAACTTCGAACCGGACTCGACGCGGTTCCCGCATTGCGGACAGAAGCGGTGGGCCCCGGGTGGGGGGGGTGGCCAGGGCGGCGAACTGGGAAGGTGCGTTCCCGCCCCCGGGGCGCTGGGTTCACCACCCCTGGAACCGCTCTCCGGCGACGGGGCCGTCGCGGGCTGGGGCGGCGGAGGGGGCGCCGGAGGGGGCGTCAGCGGTGCGCCTCCCGCGATCGTGGGGTCGAGCGGCTTTCCCTGGACGAAGGCCATGAAGAGGTCCTCCACCGAGACCATCTCGCGCTCGCAAGAGATCAGGAGCCCGCCTTGCTGGACGGCGAGACGGGCGAGGTCCTCACGAGGGTCCGTCCCCCCGGAGACCCGGACGCGAAGGACCGGGGCCGTGCCCAGGGCGGGGGTCACGGAGAGCACGCCGGGAATCGCGGAGACCTTCTGGGCGAGGGCGTCATCGAGCCCCTTGATCTCCGCCCGGTAGACCGTTCCCTGGCTGATCAGGTCGACGAGGTCGTTCACGGTGCCCTCGGCCCGCGTCGCCCCGTCGTCGATGATGGTCACACTGGTGCAGAGCTTCTGCACCTCGGAGAGCTGATGGGAGGAGAGCAGAATCGTTCGCGGGCCCTCCGCGCGTTCGACGATGTCGTGGAACAGGTCCCGCAAGGCGGCCATCGCCACGGGGTCGAGCCCCGAGGTCGGCTCGTCCAGGACGATCAGGTCCGGATCGCCCAGCATGGCCACCGCCACGCCGATGCGCGCCTGGTTTCCCTTGCTGAGGGTCTTGATCCGCTGCCCCATCACGGGGGAGAGCTCGAGGCGCTCGGTGAGGAACCGTACCTCCCGGTCGCTCTCGGCCTTCGAGAGCCCCCGCATCCTCCCATACACTTCGAGGACCTCCTCTGCCGTCAGGTGCTCGGGGTAGTCCGGCAGTTCCGGAGAGAATCCGATGCGTCGGCGGAGCGCGAAGTCGCGGTCCGGGTCGTAGGGACCGCCCATCAGCGTCAGCCGTCCCCCGTCACGCTTCAGCAGACCCATGATCACCTTCATCGTGGTGGTCTTGCCGGCTCCGTTCCGTCCCAGGAACCCGTGGATGCCGCCCATCGGCACCCTCATGTTGAGGTTCTTCGCCCCGCCGGAGGACCCGGGGTAGACCTTCGTCACCCCGTCCAGCGTGAGGGCAAACCCCTGCGACTTGCCGGTCATCGCCTCACCCCTTGATCTCGATGCGACCCAGCGCAACGATGGCGAGGGCGAGCACCACCACCGTGTTCACGACGAGTCCCACGGTGGACCAGAGCATCATCTGGTAGCTGCTGGCCGATCCCCAGACCAGGAAGGCCTTCAGGAAGATGAAGTATGGATTGGTCACGACGGACTGGGGGACCGAGGTCACGAAGACCGTTCCCGCGGGCTGGAGCGCGAAGAGCCGCATCCCGGACAGGGAGAGGAAGGCGCTGTCTACAGGCAGGAAGCAGCAGTACGGGGCACCCAGCACCATCCCCCCGAAGAGCCCGAGGACGAGGACCCCGGTCACGAGATGGGTCGCGTTCTTCGAGCGTTTCACCAGCGAGCTGAACAGGAGTGCGAGGGCGGAGAAGAACCCCAGCACGAGCGTGAGGTCGAGCGCGATCCAGGGGGCAATGCCCAGATCCAGCTGCGGGCCGCCGAGGACGGTCGAGAGGGCAACCAAGACCCCGACCACGAGGAAGCTCAACGCGCCGAGGAGGCCCAGCTTTGCGAACCACTTCCCGAGGAGCAGCTCCGAGCGCCGCAACGGCTGCTGGAAGAGGGCGCCGAGGGTCCCTTTGTCCCGCTCCCTTGCGATGGACTCGACGCCCGAGGGGCGTCCGACCCACATGACGATCGGCAGGATGCCGAAGCCGTTGACCACGACGATCACGTCCAGCCAGGTGGTGGACCGAGAGATCACGCCGCTCCCGAGCGTGGCCCCACCGGGCCCTCCCCCCAAGCCCGAGAAAGCGCTGGGGGGCCCCGAGAGGGGGAACGTCTGCCCGAACGGCACCGGGACCGGACATGCGCCGGTGGAAGTGGAGGAGGAGAGGACGGCCCTCGGG
>JAKATE010000133.1 GCA_021828085.1 Thermoplasmata archaeon
CCCTCCATACGGGAAGAAGTACTGGATCCCGTCCACCGTGTTCACGGTCGACTGGATCGTCCCGTACGGGAACGCCGCCGTCAGGAACTGACGGAAGTTCAGGTCCTGCAGGATGTAGTTGGGCATGTTGATGGGGGTGGTGATGTACTGCTGCGCTCCGCTCACGCTGAAGTCCATGTTGAACGGCAGGAAGTAGACCGAGAGCGAGGGCGCCGCCCCGATCCCGATGGTTCCTGAGGCCTGCAGCTGCAGGGCGAAGTTGGTGTCCGTGGACGGGATGCTCGCGAAGTCCGCCGTCCCGGCCTTGTACGCCGCCTCCCCCTGCGTCTGGCTGGTCTCCCAGATGACGTTCACCTTCGGGACGAAGGTGGGGTTCGTCGCGCTGTAGGCCCCGGGCAGGCACCCGTCGGCCGCTCCGCCCAGGCAGGTGGTCCCCGCCCAGTAGGGGTTGGCCTCGAGGTAGTACGCCTCGGAGATCTGGATGTTCGCCAGCGCGTAGGGGCCGCTCCCCATCATGTGCCACTGGAGGTAGGTGTTGTAGCTCGTCGAAGACCCGCCGCTCATGTAGCCGTCCCAGGCTGTCGGGGTCAGGCTGCCGGCCGTGGGGACGGAGCAGTGGTTGCCCGTTGCCACGAAGCCCGGGATGCCGCCGCCGTTGGCGGTCGCCCAGGCGCAGGGCATGATGGACCCGCCCTCCGGGTCGCCGATGAGCTCCAGGAAGTACGACCACCCGGTCCCCGTCAGGGTCTCGGTGTGGAACGTCACGCAGCCGTCCCCGGCGAAGCCGCTCCCGCCCGCACCCGTCGGGCAGAGCCCGGTGGTGTTGATGGTGATGGCGTTGAGGATGTTCTGCGGGGTGTTGTTGAGCGGGTAGTGCAGCGCCCCATCCCAGGCCGGGTTCGGGGCGAGCGCCGGGTTGGTCTTGTAGATCTGCTTCGCCACGTTGGCGTTGGGAAGCAGGGACTGACAGAGGATCCAGCCGGGGTTCACCTGGTAGCCGGGGTAGGTGGAGAACAGGCAGGTCCGGGCCAGGCTGAACAGCACGTCCGAGGGATAGACCGGGTAGTGGGCCCCCGTGATCGGGTTGTAGAACTGCGCCGAGGGGTTGATCACGAAGGTGTAGTTGCCGTTCTTGTCCACCATGCTGTTCCCGTAGAGGGCCGTGCACTGGGTGCTCCCCGGTACGCAGGTGGCGAGGTTGGGAACGAAGTCCGACGCCGCCGGTCCCGCGCTTGATCCATTGTAGGAGACCAGGGCCTGGTAGACGTTGAGGATCGGCTCGTACCCCACGGTCTCGTAGTCGATGGCGGGGTCTTCGGAGACGGAACCGCCCGGGGCGAGCTCATAGACGTTGAGCACACCGCGGTTGGGGGGGCTCGGGTACGACGTGACGATGGGGGCCGCGCCGTTACCGGCCGAGTTCGAGCCGACGAAGACGGTGAAGGTGTAGTTGTTGTACGCGTTGGTGGTCGTGCCGCCGGAGGTGAGGGTGCTCTCCACCGAGAAGTTCACCGGGTAGGCACCGATGCCCGCGCTGGTCGCGGCGGTGACCGTGACCGTGAGCGGGTTCCCGGGGCCCGTGCCGGCCCCCGAGGTGCTCCCCAGGCTGAGGTTGGTGGAGGCCACCTTCGAGAGGGCGAAGATCGGGGTCCCGAGGGTCGTGACGGGGTTGGTCGGCACCGCACTGACCCACGCGCTCAGGGTGACCGTTCCGCCCGGGCGGAGGACCGAGGTCGCCCCCGTGGTGGAGGTCGAGTTCGCGGTGACCTGGCCGGAGGTCTGGGCGAGGTTGCCCAGCGTGTCGGTCGCGAACGAGTTCGTGACCGTCACCGGGGCCAGGGCCCCGAGGTTGTCGTGCACGACCCCGTTGGCGTCCGTCGCCGTGGCGTACACGAAGTACGTTCCCGGCAACTGGTACGGATGGCTCACCGACGCCGTGGTCGTGGTCTCCGACGTCCCGTCACCGAAGTAGAAGGTGTAGGAGGTCGCGATCAGACTGTTGGGAAGGGAAACTGTGATAGGAACCAGCTGTCCCTGTTGTACCGAAGAAAAGGCCACGCTCACCACGGCATTGTGCACCGCTGACGAGGGTGCCGTAGTACACCGTGGGCTGGTCGCTGGTTCGCAGGTTGTCACGGTCGACGTGGTCTGGTTCGACCCGCTGCTCCCGGCCGGGAGGGCGAGATACGTTCCGAGACCGCCGGCGACCAAGATGACGACGATGATCACCACGGCAAGGACCGTGGCCATCCCTCCTCGCGCTCGGTTCGGCGGGGCGTCCGGGGACGACCCGGGATCGCCCGTATTCTCCTCTTTCGACATACTTTCTCTGCCTGAAGGACTCAGGCAGCGGGCCGACCCGGAAGCCGGTATATCCGTACCGGAAGTCGTTACGCACCGGCGAGGAACCCCCAAGGTATTTGTGCGGTGGAGCGACCCCCGCCTGGCGGTATATATGTACAATTTCCAGGGCGCTCCCCGCCTGGAAACCCGACGCTCCATTCCAAGCGTCGGCCCCTACATGAGGCTACGTCCGACCCCGGTCCGGGCCCCCGGAGCCCCTCGTACCGCCCCCCGGTAAGGATAGCCGTCGGGCCGGACCGCGGGTCTGCGGGCCCGGCGAGCGCCTACGGGAGCCGGGCCCCGGACTGACCACGGACGTACTTCCATCCCTCCGGGGTCCGGACGTAGGTGTCGGTGAACCAGACGCGGTAGTGGAACGGCTTGCCCTCCTCCCGGCCCGAGGCAGTGAGGAGCGCGGTGATGGTGGCGGTGTCGCCCCAGACCCGCACGTCCGCAGACTCGTCGTCCTGCCGGTCGTAGACGATCCTCCCTTCCGTCGCCTCTCGGAGCAGATCCCCCTTGTCGAAGTGCCGGCCCGATCCGGTAACGAGTACGAAGTCCTCTGAGAGGATACG
The DNA here is from genome assembly GCA_021828085.1 of Thermoplasmata archaeon. Classification (GTDB taxonomy): domain Archaea; phylum Thermoplasmatota; class Thermoplasmata; order Lutacidiplasmatales; family UBA184; genus JAKATE01. Next base: position 2,919 of record JAKATE010000133.1, read on the forward strand.
AGCCATGCCCTCGGCATCGCTGCGGGCCACCGCCGCTTGGTACTCCCGGTCCAGCTCCAGGATCACCCGGACCTCGTCCGAGCGTCCGGCGTCCGAGCGGCGCGTCGGGGCTCTCCGCATCTGCTCCCCGGTCAGGGAAGGGACGCGGGTTACTTACGTACTTGCAGAGGGGGCTCGTGGGTCGTCATTCCACGCCGATCGCCCGACCCGTTTCATCAAGCGACATCTGGAAAGCGCGGGGCTCCCGGGGGAGCCCCGGCATGGTGCGGATGTCCCCGAGCAAGGCCACGAGGTACCCCGCGCCTCCCTGGGGGATCCATCCCCGCACGCGGACGCGGAACCCCCGCGGACGCCCCAGGCGGTGGGGGTCATCGCTCAGGGAGAGCTGGGTCTTGGCCGAGCAGATCGGTCCTTCCCCAAAGCCCTCTGCTGCGAGCTGGGAGAGCTGTTGCTGCGCCGCGGCGTCGAGGTCCAGTCCCTCCGCTCCGTAGACCTCGGTGGCCAGTGTTTGCATCTTCGTCAGAGGGGATGCCTTCGGATCGTACAAGGGCTGGGAAGGATGTCCCCGTTGGGCCCGCTCCCAGACCGCTTGGGCCAGTTGGACGCTCCCTTCCCCTCCGGTGGCATAGGCCGTGGACTCCTCGCTGGGGACGCCCAAGGACGCGACCGTGTCGTGGAGTTGCTTTAGCTCGGCAGGGGTGTCCCCGGGGAACCGGTTCACCGCCACCACCGCCTCCAGCCCCGCCCGGCGAAGGATCTCCACGTGACGGGTGAGGTTGTCGAGGCCTGGTCCGAGCTCCTGGTGCCCGGAAGGGCCCCCGGCGTGGGCGCGGATGGTGGGGAGGCTCGTGACGAGGACCGAAGCGACGGGGGCGACGTCTCCCAACGGGGCGACAAGGTCGACGAACTTCTCCGCTCCGAGGTCGGAGCCGAAGCCCGCCTCGACGAGCACCACATCGGCGAGACGCTGGGCGACGTGGAGGGAGGCCAACGTGGTGGTCCCGTAGGAGAGGTTCCCGAAGGGCCCCCCGTGGACGAGCACCGGCGCCCCGTCCTGGGTCTGGAGGAGGTTGGGGAGGAGGGCGCGGCGCAGGAGCACCGACATGGCTCCCTCTGCGCGGAGTTCCCGGGCGCGCAGCGGCCGACCGGAGCGGTCCCTGGCCACGAGGATGTTCGCCAGACGCTTGCGGAGGTCCCCGTACCCCTGGGCGAGGCCGAGGATGGCCGTGACCTCCGAGGCGGGGGTGATCACGAACCCGCCGGGACGGGTCGGCCCGTTGCCGGCCCCGAGCCCGAGGGTGATCTCGCGCAGCGACCGGTCCTCGAGGTCCATGGCCCGGGGCCAAACGACGGAGGCGGGATCGATCCCCAGGTCGTTGCCGTGATGGAGCGCGTTGTCGAGGAGCGAAGCGAGAAGGTTGTGGGCGTTGGTCACGGCGTCGAGGTCGCCGGTGAGGCCCAAGTTGACCAGGTCCCGGGGCTCCACGGTGGAGCGACCCCCGCCCGCTCCGCCGCCCTTGATCCCGAAGACGGGACCGAGGGAAGGCTGGCGCAGGCAGGCGATGGCCCGGAGCCCGAGCCGGGTCATCCCCGAAACGAGCCCGAGGGTGGAGACGGTCTTCCCCACGCCCGCGCTCGTCGGGGTCATCCCCGTGACGAGCACGATGCGGGCACGGCGCGGAGGTCCGTTCGCGGCCAGGTGCGCCGGATCGATCTTGGCCACGTACCGCCCGACCGGCTCCCAGGCCTCGGTCGGCACTTCCAACGTCCCGGCGAGCTCCTCGATGCGCTTCATATCGATCGCCCTCGCGACCACGACGCGTTCCCCATAGCCCGGAGGTGAAATCCCCTTGACAGGGCGTTCAAGTCCCGTTCGGGAGGATGACCGGACATGTCAGAGAGTTCCTCTTCCGAGTCCGGCGCCTCGCCGGCCCAGGCCTCCGCCCCCCGCAGCGCGCGACAGGCCCTCTCCCGCGTCTTCCGCCGTTCGAGACCCGACGCCTCGCCTTCGGGAGGCGGATCGACCCCGGGGGCCGAACCCCGGGAGGAGAGCGGTCCGTGGGTAGAAGAGCTCCGCTCCCAGCTCGCCCAAGAGCGCACCGAGATCCTCGGTCCGCTGACGACCCGGATGAGCGAGTACGGGATGGCGTTGCTGGAGGGCCGGAATCCCCCGGGGGAAAGGGTCCGGCAGGTCGTTGCCCTCTGGCAGGAGTACGAAAGTGGGCTCCATGCCCCGCACCTCCTCCAGCTCACCCAGGCGCTCCCGTATCTCAATGCTGCGGCGAACTGCCAGGACTCGGGCTCCCTCCTCGTCGGAGAGGCCGAGCGTTCGGACCGTCGGGTCCGCGAGGTCAGCTCCTTCCTCA
>JAKATE010000006.1 GCA_021828085.1 Thermoplasmata archaeon
GTCCGTGAGCAGGTAGGCGAGCAGCATGGTGGAGACGGCCGTGACCACGTAGGTCTCGAACAGGTCGGCGGCCATGCCCGCGCAGTCGCCGACGTTGTCCCCCACGTTGTCCGCGATGACGGCGGGGTTGCGGGGGTCGTCCTCGGGGATCCCCGCCTCGACCTTGCCGACGAGGTCGGCCCCCACGTCCGCGCCCTTGGTGTAGATCCCGCCGCCCACCCGGGCGAACAGGCTCATGAGCGAGGCGCCGAAGATGAAACCGGCCATCTCGAGGATGTTCCCCCCGTAGCCGACGTAGAAGCCGATGAGACCGAGGAGGGCGAAGCCCGCCACGGAGAGCCCCGTGACCGAGCCCCCTCGGAAGGCGAAGCGCATGGCCGGGTCGAGCTTCCCCCCGCGGGCCACCTGCGCGGTCCTCACGTTGGCCCGCACCGAGACGTACATCCCCACGTAGCCCGCGAGGGCGCTTCCGCCCGCGCCCACGGCGAAGCCCAGCGCGAGGCGCAGGCTGTAGAAGGGGTCCGAGCCCTGGTAGAGGCCCAGGGCGATGAGGATCGCGACCAGCGTCCCCACGATGAGGACGGTCCGGTACTCGCGCGAGAGGAACGCCTCCGCGCCCTCCCGGATGGCCCGGGAGATCTCGCGCATGCGGTCGGTCCCCTCCTCCGCCCGGATGACGAGGAGCGACTGCGCCCCGGCGTAGCCGAGAGCGAGGATGGCCGCGAGGAAGATCAGGATCTCCAACCAAGTGATGGTGTCCATCGGCTCCCCAGAGAACGACGCCTCGGCTCCATCGTGAGCCCTATAAAATCCTTGTCAGAGCGGCTCGGCCCTTCCGGAGGCTCCGCGGGCTTATCCGCCCCGTCCCTTCGTTGGAGCGTGCAGCGGCTCATCCTCCACGGCGGTGCGGGGAACATACCGGAATCGCGCTTCCCGGAGGTCGAACGGGGATTGCGCGAAGCGCTCGCTGCCGGGCAGGCGCGGCTCTCCCATGCCCTCGACGCCGTGGAGGCCGCCATCGCCTCCATGGAATCGAGCGGGATCTACGACGCCGGCCTCGGCTCCGTGCTCAACCTCTACGGCCGCGCGGAGATGGATGCACTCCTCATGACCGACGATGGACGTGTCGGCGGAGTGATCGGTCTCCCCCGGACCGAGAACCCCATCCGGGTGGCGCGGGCCGTGATGGAGAGCTCCCCCCACGTCCTCCTTTCGGGCCGGGGGGCCGAGCGCTTCGCACGGGCCATGGGCTTCCCGCCGGTGAAGGTCCGGGCCCCTCGCCGCTTCCAGGTCTACGAGGAGCTCAAAGCGCGTCTCGTCGGGAAGGGGACGGAGGCCGAAGGGCGCCGCGCCTACACCCCGGCGTGGTTCGAGGAGCTCCGCCGGCTCGTCGAGGCGCACCCGGAGCTTCTCCATGGGACCGTCGGCGCCGTCGCCCTCGATGAGAAGGGACGTCTCGCCGCCGGGACCTCCACGGGGGGCATCACGCTGAAGCTCGAGGGCCGCGTCTCCGACTCCTGCCTGCCGGGCTGCGGCACCCACGCGGACCGGAGGCTGGGCGTCTCCTGCACGGGGACGGGCGAGGTCATCGTCCGCCACCAGCTGGCCCAGCAGGTCGCTCGAAGGGCCGAGGAGCGCGGGCTCGCGCTCGACCGGGCCGCGGGCAGCGCCGTACGCAGTCTTCCCCGGGGGACCGCCGGGCTCATCGCGCTCGACCGGAAGGGCCGCTACGCCTGGGCCCACAACACCCGCAACCTAGCCGTGGGTCTCCTGGCCCCCAGGGGAGAGCCGGTCGTCCGCGTGGCGCGGGCACCCACCCTTCGCGGCGCTACGGACCGAAGCTCCTGGTGAGCCCTTCCTCGAGCACGCCGACGCGCTCGAGGGCGCGCACCACCCCCCCGAAGTCGCCCAGGGAGATGGCGTAGCTCGCCTCTCCCAGGAGGGCCGCCTTCTCTGACAGGAGGTCCGCGGGCTCGGACAGGTGGAAGCGGCGGAGGAAGATCGCCGCGTCGGAGGAGCGGCGGGCCCCCAGCGGGAAGGCGACCTCGCGGTGGTAGCTCAAGGTCTCCGGGTCGACCGGCTGGCGGAAGAGCTCCGCCGCACCACGGAAGGCGGCCGGCCCGGTCCGGAGGTGGCCGTTCCCCTCGGGCGCCCGGAGGTTCTCCCGGATCTGGGGAAGGACCCTGGCCAGGATCTCCTCCGGGGTCGGGACCTGCGTGCGCCGTAGCTCCCACCGGAAGGTGAACGGGGGGCGCGGGGTCCCGAAGCCATCCCCTCGCCACGCCTCGAAGAAGGATCCCTGGGGGAGGGAAATCTCGGGGAACCCCGCCGGGTCCTGCAGCCGGATCCGGTCCCCCTCCAGGCGGCTGATCACCACGAAGTGCTCCTCGAACCCCGCCGGAGGACGCGGATGGTAAGGGAGGGCCCCCCGGTTGACCGGCCCAGCGAGGACCGGGCCCTCCTCGAGGGCCCGGCGGAGCAGGCCCCGGGCCTGCACCGGGCCGTCGGGATGTTCCACGCGCCAGCGCGCCCCCAGCGCCTCCACTGCCCGGTCGAGCCCCGCCTCGGGGGTGATCTGGGGGGGGCCGGGGACCAGCCGGGGGCGCTGGGCCTCCGCCTCGAAGCTCGCTCCGAAGGGGAGCGTGGTGAGGCAGCTCAGGAAGCCGGCCGAGGGCCAGGGTCCCTCGGAGGCCCGCCAGGTCTCCAGGCACATCCGGAGTGCGTGGACGCCCCCGCAAGGGCTGCTGCCCTCGTACGGGACGACGGCCTCCCAGCCCACCATGGGTCATTCCAAGCCCGATTGGGAGGGCTTAGTTCTTTCGGCCAAGGGCGCTCAAGGGGGGAGCATCTTGCCGGGATTGAGGATTCCTTTGGGGTCGAGCGACTGCTTCACGGCGCGCAGGAGCTCCAGCGGCGCCCCGGCCCGGTCCAGGGCGAGCTCGGCCCTCCAGCGAGTCCCCACCCCTTCGGAGCATCCGAGGGAGGCGTGGCCCTCCCGGAGCGCGCGGGCCCCGGAGTCCAGGAGCCGCCTCGCCTGGAGGGCGGGGTCCTTCGGGTCCTGCGGGGAGTAGAGCCGGAAATGCAGCGTCGCGCCGGTGGTGGACGCGTGGGAGAGCGACGTGGTCACCAACAGCGCCCACTGCCCGCGCCGCGCCTCTTCGGCGATCGCCGCCGGTACCGACAGGGCGAGGGGGGTGAGCTCGGACCAGGCGGCGTTGGTCTCGAGGCGGTCGATGAACCACCCCTGCTCGAGCATCTCCTCCTGCAGGTGGGCGAAGGCGAAGCGCTCCTGCTGCCAGAGGTCCGGGGAAGGCGTCCCCAGGTCGACCCCCTTGAGCTCGCGGCGCACCTCGCGCGCGCGGCGCTCCCCCTCGGAGATCTGTGCCTCGCTGCCCTGCCAGCCGTGCAGGACCAGGGTCATGGTCCCCTCCTCCAGGTGGCGCATCTCGAGGAACCGGGGCTCGAGGCGCTCCCGGACGCGCGCCCCCAGGCCGGGGTCGGCGCGACGACACTCGAGGAGGACCTCCGTGGCGGCCGCGTCGAGCAAGCGGAGGAGCGAGGGGCGCGTGGGGCCTTGCGCCAGGGTGCGCACCGCCTCGAGGCCGCTCGCCCAGTCGGGGTAGAGCGCGGCGCGGTACGCCGAGGAGCCGGGCTGCCGGTGGACGGCCACGCTCGCCTCCACGATGACCCCCAGGGTCCCCTCGCTCCCCACGAAGAGCCCGGCGGGGTCCGGGCCGGGGACCGTATCGCTCAGCGAGTCGAGCTTGAGGATCCCGCGGGGGGTGGCCACGGTGAGGCCCCGTACGAGATGGCGGATCTCCCGGTCGCGCCCCACCGCGTCGCTCCCCCGGCCGGTCGCGATCCACCCTCCGAGGGTGGTGTGCTCGAACGAGCCGGGGAAGAAGGCGAGCGTGAACCCCTCGGCTCGGAGGCTCTTCTCCAGCTCCGGTCCCCGGATCCCCGCCTGGAAGCGCGCTAGCGCGCTCGTGGAGTCGAGCCCCAGCGGGTCGATGAGGCGTCCCAAGGAGAGGGTGATGACCCCCCGGTGTCCGCCGGGATCCGGGTCGATCCCTCCGGTCGGAGAGGTCCCCCCACCGTAGGGGATGACAGCGAGGTCGTGCGCCTCGGCGAAGCGGAGGACCGCCACCACCTCCTCCGCGGTCGCCGGGTGCACCACGGCGTCCGTGTACTGCCGGACCTTGCCGGACCGAAGGTCCAAAAGGTCCAGGTAGCCCCGGCCCACGGAGTGGACCAGGCGTTCCTCCCCCTCCACGCTGACTGCTCCCAGCGAAAGGGACTGCCGGAGCTCCGCGAGCTCGTCCTCCCGGAGGCGGCTAGGGGGGAAGTGCAGGGAGGAGAGGGGGACGGGAGGGGGGAGCGGGCCTCCGGAGGGGGCGCCCAGGCGATGCTCCAGATAGTCCCGGAGCCGGTCGAGCCGCTCCGCGGACCAGACGATCCCCCCCTCCCCCCAGCGCCACCACTGGGGGCGTCGCGCCGGGGAAGGGGAGGCCGGAGGGGCCTCGCGGGAGGCGTTCGGGGGCATCACCCCGGACCCGCGTCCCCTGGAGATAAGGGCGTCTGCCTGCCAGGCCGCGGCAAGGTCCCCCCTCCGCCGCTTTATAGCCCCTTGCCCGCCCTTCGGGGAAAAATGGAGGGACCGTGGCCGCGTCCGAGTGCCGCACCGAGCCTCCTTCGACTTCCCTTCCCTCCCCCCGTGCGCCGAACGAGAACCGGGACGGGCGCGTGAGCCCCTTGACCCCCAAGGCCCCGGCGGAGCGCTTCCGGGATGCCATGGCCCTCTTCGCCTCCGGGGTGACCGTGGTCACCGCCCGTCACGCGGGAGAGGACAGCGGGATGACGGTGAGCGCCTTCTTCTCGGTCACCCTGGAGCCCCCCCGGGTCCTCGTCTCGCTCTCCGAGGACGCCGACACCACCCCGCTCGTGGAGGCCTCCGGCCGCTTCGCGGTGAACCTTCTCGCGGCGGACCAGGAGCCGCTCTCCGTCCGCTTCGCGGAGCGGCTTCCCCCCCGGGAGAAGATGCAGGGGGTCGCCTTCCACCGCGGCACCGACGGGGTCGTGCTGCTCGACGGTACCCTCGGCGCCCTCGAATGCCGGGTCGAGAACCGTTTCCCGGTCGGGGACCATGTGCTCCTGGTGGGAACCGTGGAGCAGCTGCACGAGGGACGGCGGGAACTCCCCCTCCTGTACTGGAACCGGGGCTACGGCACGCTCGAGCGGAGGAGCGCGGGAGGCTCCCCGTGAGCGAGGTCGAGCGGGTCCGCCTGGCCATCGTCGGGAGCGGACCCGCCGGTCTCACCGCCGCGCTCTACGCCGCGCGCGGTGAGCTTCAGCCGCTCGTCATCACCGGGGTCCCGGCCGGCGGACAGCTCATGATCACCACGGACGTGGAGAACTATCCTGGCTTCCCGAAGGGGATCCAAGGCCCCGAGCTCATGGCCCTCTTCCGGGAGCAGGCCGAGCGCTTCGGGGCGAGGATGATCGACGAGAACGTCACGGAGGTGAACTTCCGCCACCCCCCGTTCGTCCTCCGGACCGGGGGAGGACGGGAGATCCACGCCGAGGCGGTGATCCTCGCGACCGGGGCCTCGGCCCGTTGGCTCGGGGTCCCGGGCGAGGAGAAGCTCCGTGGCCACGGCGTGAGCGCCTGCGCCACGTGCGACGGCTTCTTCTTCAAGGGGAAGCCCCTCGTCGTCGTCGGCGGGGGGGACACCGCCATGGAAGAGGCGCTCTTCCTGACCAACTTCGCCACCCGGGTCACCATCGTCCACCGGCGCGAGAAGCTCCGCGCGAGCCGGGTGATGGAGGCGCGCGTCCGCCACCACCCGAAGATTGCCCTGCGGCTCAACGCCGTCGTGGAGGAGGTGCTGGGGGAGGGGACGGTCACGGGGGTCCGGCTCAAGGACCTCGCGACCGGGAAGCTCTCCGAGCTCCCCTGTGAGGGGGTCTTCGTGGCCATCGGCCACACCCCGAACACCGAGGTCTTCCAGGGAGCGGTCGAGCTGACGGCGCAGGGGTACCTCAAGACCCACGAGATCACCCGGACGAGCGTGGAGGGGGTCTTCGCCTGCGGGGACGTCTTCGACCACCGCTACCGTCAGGCCATCACGGCGGCCGGCACGGGCTGCATGGCCGCCATCGACGCCGAGCGCTGGCTCGCCGAGAGGGAGAGCCCTCCGCCCCTGGCGTGAACTGCCCCCGTTCGCGCGTCCCAAGACAAAAGGTCTTTAAGCCGGGCCCGACCCGTACGCCCGGGGTCCTCTTGCCCGGCAAGCGTGAGCAGCCCATCGAGTCCTTCGGCGAGACGTGCATCTCCTGCGGGGCGTGCGTGGGCATCTGCCCGCTCAACTGCATCTACCTCGACGAGTGGCGCATCGGCTTCGACGAGGGGGTCTGCACGCGCTGCGGCATCTGCGTGAGGGCCTGCCCGGTCGGGGCCATCACCATCGGGTGAGGGGCTCCCGGGGAGGGCGAAGTTGAAGGACATCTCCTGTGACGTGCTGGTGGTCGGCGCCGGCCCCGCCGGCAGCATGACCGCCAAGTGGGCGGCCAAGAACGGCGCCCAGGTGGTCATGATCGAGAAACGCCAGGAGATCGGCTCGCCCGTCCGCTGCGGGGAGGGGATCTCCAAGAGCTGGCTCCCGGACGTGGGGATCACCCCCTCCTCCCGCTGGATCAACGTGGAGGTGGAGGGCGCGCGCATCTTCTCCCCCTCGGAGAAGGTGATGGAGATCAACGAGAAGCACGCCGGGAACGAGGTCGGCTACGTCGTCGAGCGCGACGCCTTCGACAAGGCGCTCGCCATCGACGCGGCGAACGCGGGGACCACCATCCACCTGAAGACCCACGCCACCGCGGTCCTCAAGGAGGACGGGAAGGTGGTGGGGGTGCGCGCCAAGCAGTTCGGCGAGCCCTTCGAGATCCGCGCCGCGGTGACCATCGGCGCCGACGGCTTCGAGAGCCAGATCGGCCGCTGGGCCGGCCTCCCCACGAACCTCACGCTGCGCGACATGGACTCCTGCCTGCAGTACCGCATGACCAACGTGGACTCGGACGTGCGCTACTGCGACTTCTATCTGGGGAAGGTCGCCCCGGGCGGCTACGTCTGGGTCTTCCCCAAGGGCGAGGGGCTCGCCAACGTGGGGATCGGCGTGCAGGTCTCCCAGGTGAAGAGCGCCGCCGAGGTGAAGGGCTACCTCGACCGCTGGATCGACAAGCACCCCGGCTACGCCAAGGGGAAGAAGATCGACGTGGTGGGGGGCGGCGTCTCCATCTCCCAGCCGGTCCGCCAGTCGGTCCTCCCGGGGTTCATGCTCGTCGGGGACGCGGCCCGGATGATCGACCCCCTCACCGGCGGGGGGATCGCCAACGGCTGCATCGCCGGGAAGATCGCCGGCGAGGTCGCCGCGCGCGCCGCCGCCTCCGGCAACGCCTCGCTGGAGGCGATGATGGAGTACGACCGGCGCTGGCGCCAGCTGTTGGAGGAGAAGCTCCTGCGCAACTGGATCGCCAAGGAGAAGCTCGTCTCCCTGCCGGACGAGACCTTCGACAAGCTCATCGATGCGTTGAGCGGCGTCAAGCTCGAGAAGCTCAGCGTGCTCAACATCCTCAAGGCCGTCCGGGAGAAGTATCCCGAGGTCACCAAGGAGTTCGAGAAGCTCCTCTAGGGACCCCAGGAGCCCTGCATGCCGGCGCCGGTTCGCTTCGGGACCTTCTCGGTGGTGGCGCGCGACGCCGACCGGGGGGAGTTCGGCGTGGCGGTGCAGTCCCGCTTCATCTCCGTGGGCTCGGTGGTCCCGTGGGCCTCCATCGATGCCGGGGCGATCGCCACCCAGGCCCTCGCCAACGCGAGCTACGGCCCCAGAGGGCTCGAGCTGTTGCGCCAGGGGGTCTCCGCCCGCGAGGTGGTCGAGCGCCTCACCCGGGCCGATGCCGAGCGCGAGCACCGCCAGCTCGGGGTCGTGGACCTGCGCGGGGAGGCCGCCTCCTACACGGGGAAGGAGTGCCTCGACTGGGCCGGTCACGTGGTGGGTCACCAGTTCGCCTGCCAGGGGAACATCCTGGTCTCCTCGGACGTGGTGGAAGCCATGGCACGGGCCATGGAGACGACCCCGGGGGACCTCCCCGAGCGGCTCCTCGCGGCCTTGAGCGCCGGGCAGAAGATGGGGGGCGACCGTCGGGGGATGCAGTCGGCGTCGCTCCTCGTGGTGAAGGACCAGGGGGGCTACGGCGGGACCATCGACCGCTGGATCGACGTGCGCGTGGACGACCATCCCTCCCCCATCGAGGAGCTCAAGCGCGTCTTCGCCCTCTACGACATGACGCTGCTCACCCGGGAGGACCCCTCGACGCTCCTCCCGCTCGACCGGGAGCGGGTGCAGCAGGTCCAGGGGGCCCTCAAGGCCCTCGGGTTCTACTTCGGGCCGGTCCACGGCAACTACGACCCCCCGACGCAGCAGGCCTTCTCCAAGTTCCTGGGCGTGAACAACTTCGAATCGAAGGAGCGCAAGGACAAGAAGGTCTGGCCCTCGGTGATGAACTTCCTCGCGGAGGCGGCGCGGGAGGCGGAGGAGCGAGCGGCGACGGCGCAGAAGCCGGTCTACGGCGCCTTGGACGCCGGGCCTGGCCGGGCGGCCGGCGAGCGCCGCCGCAAGGGGCGATGAAGATGGAGGCCCGACTTTCGCGGACCTACCCCACGACGGAGCAGGCCGGCGCCCTCCGGGCCGCCCTGGAGCCGGACGATGAGGGGTACGTGGAGGCCGCGACCACCGGTCCGACCCTCACCCTCCACGTCCGGGCACGGAACGTCGGGGAGCTGCGTCGTAGCCTCGAGGACGTGCTCGCCTGCCTCTCCGGCGCGGAGCGGACCTGGGAGAGCCGTCGGGGCTCGCGGGGCGCCCGCGAGGAGTCCCCGAAGTGAAGGTCCCGGGCGGCCTCGCCCGCAGCCTCTTCCTCCCCATCGGACCGGCGCCCTCCGGACCCAGCCCCTATGGCTCCGCCGGCAACCTGCTCGTCCGCCTGGTCCTTCCGGGGATCGGGCTCCTCGCCGGCTTCGCGGCCCTCCTGGGGGTCGTCTTCGCGCTCTCGGGGACCAGCTGCCCCACCTTCTTCGGAAGGGCCATGCCCGCCTGCACCCGGTCGCTCGCCCTGTACCTGCTCATCCTGGCGGGGGTCATCGCCTCCTTCATGATCGCCTGGCGCGCCACCTTCCAGCACCGCTGGTCGCGGGCGCTCGCCCTGCTGACCCTCTCGGGGATCGCCTCGCTGGCCGTCCCCGTAGGCTTCTTCGAGCTCGTCTACGGGTCGAGCGGGGTGAACCCGCTCCCGCCGCTCACCTCCTCCTCGGCCTGGGAGGGCTGGCTGGTGCTCGCCCTGGCCTCGCTCTTCTGGGGGCTCTACCTCATCGCCGAGGTCTCCGCGGCCACCCGGGTGCGGAACGCCCGGGAGGAACGGCGGCACGCCCTCGGGCTCGATTGAGCGCGCACGCGCAGCGGGGCAACCGCTAACCGCCCGGCCGCTTCGCACGGGCGTGGCCTCGACCTCCCCCGCGACCCCCCCGCCCGGCCCGACCTACGGCTGGGGACGCTACGGGCTCGCCACCGTCCTCCTCGTGGCCGGGGTGCTCTCCCAGTACGTCCTCCCCCCCGCCCTCGTCCTCCCGGGCTGGGCCGGCTTCGCCGAGGGGCTCGCCCTCACCTACGGCGTCGGCGGTGTGGCCTTCTACTTCCTCGTCGGGAGACGCCCGCTCGCCAACTACGTGCGGCACAACCGGGAGGGGCTCAAGGAGAGCGTCCGGTGGTACGGCATCCTCGGCGTCCTCTCCCTCTTCGTCGTCGTCGTGCTGACCGTCCTCTACAGCGCCCTCGACCCCCGCTTCAGCGAACTGGTCAACCGGAGCACCTCGGTCTCGCAGGCGGGGGCGTCGGACCCCCTGTTCTACATGCTCTTCTCCGTGGCCGTGGGGCTCATCGAGGAAGGGCTCTTCCGGGGATGGCTCTTCGGCGGCGCTCTCACCCTCGACGGGACCGGCCGCTGGAAGACCCATGCCCTGTGGACCACGCTGGTCTTCACCCTCGTGCACGTCTACTACGCCCAGACCTACCTGGAGGTCTCGCCGCTGTACTACGTGCAGATCTTCCTCTTGGGGCTCGGGTTCGCCATCGCCTACTACCGCTCGGGGGGCAACGTGCTCATGATCGCCGCCCTCCACGCCCTCTTCGACATCACCAGCTTCGCCTACTTCATCAGCGTCCCGCTCTCCGAGGGTCTGCGCTTCGGCTTCCTGGCCGCGGCGGCGATCTTCGCCCTCGTCCTGGCGGCGATGGGCCCCCCCTCACCGAGAGCCCTCGGGGGGCGGACGCAGGGTCCCCGCGGCAGCCCCTCCTGGCCGGGGTCGCTCGCCCCGCTCGGCTTCACTCCCCGCCCCTGCCCGAGCTGCGGCCTCCTCGTCACGGGGGACCACCGGGGCTTCCCCACCCACTGCCCGAACTGCGGGGCTGACCTGGGGGTCCCGCTCCCCTGGGAGGCTCCCTCGGGACCTCCCGGACCGACCGTGAACGCCGGGCCGCCCGCTTCCGGGCCGCTTCCCCTGGTGGCCTCGGCCCAACCCTCGCATCGTCCCCTCGCCCCCGGAGAGTGGCCCCCCGCGTAGCGCGGCACCCGGCGAAAGGCGGAAAGGGGGCTCGCGCCTCTCCCGGACCGGGGACCGGCATGGACGACGAGGGTATCCGGCAGCTGCTCCGGGAGAGCCACACGGTCGCGGTCGTCGGCATGAGCGACAAGCCGGATCGGGACTCCTACCAGGTGGGGATGTACCTCCGGCAGCACGGCTACCGGGTCCTCCCGGTCAACCCGGCCGTGAGCGAGATCGGCGGCCTCTCGAGCTACCCCTCCCTCTCCTCGCTCCCCGCCGGGACCGAGGTCGACCTCGTGGATGTCTTCCGGCGAAGCGAGGCCGTGCCAGCCATCGTCGAGGATGCGCTCGCGCTCCACCCCCGACCCCGGGCGGTCTGGCTCCAGCTCACCGTCCGCTCCGACAGCGCGCGGCCGGTCCTCGAGCGGGCCGGGGTCGGCTTCGTCGAGGACCGCTGCATCATGCAGGAGCACCGCCGCCTCCTGGGCGGTTGAGGAGACTCCCTGGCGGCCGGGAAGTTATTTGTCCTGTTCCCGGGAAGGGAAGCCCCGAGGAACCCATGGCCGAGAAGGACCCCGCGCCTCCCAGCTCCCCCACCGGGGCGCTGCTCCGGATGGAGGGCGAGGTCCGCGCCTTCTGGGAGCGCGAAGGGATCGCGGCGCGCGCGCTCTCGCGGCCCGCCACGGGCCGGCTCGTCCGCTGGGCGGAGGGGCCGCCGACGGCCAACGGTCTCCCCCACCTGGGGAGCCTGCTCCCCCGCGTCCTCAAGGACGCCTTCCTGCGCTTCCACCGGATGCAGGGGCACCGGATCGAGACCGCGCGGGGTGGATGGGACTGCCATGGCCTGCCGGTGGAGGTCGAAGTGGAGAAGTCGCACCACTGGACCACCAAGAAGCAGATCGTGGAGTTCGGCGTGGCCGCCTTCGTGGAGGAGTGCCGGCGGAGCGTCCGGAAGTACGAGGGGGCCTGGAGGGAGTTCTCCGAGAGGATTGCGTTCTGGCTGGACTTCGACCACGCCTACTTCACCATGTCCCCGGAGTACATCGAGAGCGTCTGGTGGTCGCTCAAGACGCTCTACGGTCGGGGCCTCCTGGAGAAGGGCCACTACGTGGTCCCCTACTGCGCCCGGTGCGAGACCTCGCTCTCCTTCCACGAGCTCAACCAGGAGTACCACGATGCGACGGACCCCTCGATCACCGTCCGGCTCGAGCTCGTCGAGCCGCTCCTCCCGGGGCGCCGGAGCTACCTGTGGGTCTGGACGACCACGCCCTGGACGCTCCCGGCGAACCTGGCCGTGGCGGTCTCCCCCGAGCTCGAGTACGTCGTCGTGGAGGGGGAGGAGGGAGCGCTCGAGGTGCTCGCCGAACCTGCGCTCGCGCGATACTTCCCGGACCCCGCCACGAGGCCCACGGTCGTGCGGCATCTTGCGGGCCGCGAGCTCGTCGGCCGCCGCTACTCTCCCCCTTTCCCCGGTCTTGCCCCGGAGTCACAGAAGCGCCACCGCGTCTACGCGGCGGACTTCGTCGGCGCGGAGGAGGGGACGGGGATGGTCCACGTCGCCCCGGCCTTCGGGGCGGACGACTACAAGCTGGGGGAGCGCGAGGGCCTCGGCGTCTTCGACCCGCTCGAGCCCGGGGGCCGGTTCTCCCGCGAGGTCCCGCTGGTGGCGGGGAAGTGGTTCAAGGACGCCGACCCGCTCCTCACCGAGGACCTTTCCCGCCGCGGGCTGCTCGTCCGGGCCGAGAAGCTCGAGCACTCCTACCCGTTCTGCTGGCGGTGCGGACGCCCGCTGATGTACCGCGCCCTCGACAGCTGGTTCGTCCGCACCCACGAACTCACCGGAAGGCTCCTCGCGCACAACGAGACCATCCACTGGACCCCCGAACACCTGCGCGACGGACGCTTCGGGAACTTCGTCCGGGAAGGACGGGACTGGGCCCTCTCCCGCTCCCGCTACTGGGGGACCCCGCTGCCGGTCTGGCGCTGCCCCCGGGGCCACTGGGAAGTGGTCGGGAGCTTCTCGGAGCTCGAGAGGCTCGCCGGAGGTCCCCTGCCGGAAGGGTTCGACCCGCACCGCCCGTACCTCGACGAGCTTCCCGTCCGCTGCCCGGAGCACGGGGAGGCGCTCGCCCGCGAGCCGTACGTGATCGACGTCTGGTACGACAGCGGGTCCGCGCCCTTCGCGCAGTACCACTGGCCCTTCGCCCCCGGGACCGGCGGGGAGGCCCCCGTCCCGCTCGAGTTCGTCGCCGAAGGGATCGACCAGACCCGGGGCTGGTTCTACACCCTGCACGTCCTCGCCGGGGCGCTCTTCGATGAGCCCGGGTTCCGCCACGCGGTGGTGAACGAGTTCGCCCTCGACGACCGGGGGATGAAGATGTCGAAGTCCAAGGGGAACGCCGAGGACCCGGTCGGCCTGGTCTCCAGGCTCGGCGCGGACCCGGTCCGCTTCGGCATCTACCTCACCCGCTACACCGAGCCGGCCCGCATCACCGAGGCCACGCTCCGGCAGACCGGGGTGCGGCAGTTGACCACGCTCTTGAACGTCCTGGAGTTCTACCGGACCAACGCCGAGCTCGATCGGGTGACCGCTCCCACGAGCCGCCCCACCGTGTCGAGCGCCCTCGACCGATGGCTGCTCAGCCGCGTCAGCTCGGTCTCCCGCGAGGTGACCCGGGCCCTCGAGGGCTACGATGCGCACGAGGCCGCGGAGGCGCTCTCAGGGCTCATCGAGGACCTCTCGGTCTGGTGGCTGCGCCGCTCCCGCCCTCGGTTCTGGATGGAGGGGAGCCCTCCGGAGAAGCGCGAGGCGTACGCGGCCCTGGGCTACGCGCTCCTCGAGCTGAGCCATCTGCTGGCCCCCTTCGTCCCCCACGCCGCGGAGCACCTCTACCGGACCCTTCACCACGGGGGCGAGCCTCCCGTGGCGAGCGTCCATCTCGCCGCCTGGCCAACGTCGACCGGAGCGCCGGACCCCCGTCTTGAGGAGGCGATGTCCGGCCTCCGCGGGATGGTGGAGAGCGCGCGGTCGCTCCGCATGGAGGCGGGGGTCAAGGCGCGGATCCCGCTCGAGGAGCTCAGGATCTCGGGGGCCGCGGTGGCGGGGGTACGGGAGCTCCTGGGGGCGGACTTCGAGGCCCTGCTCGAGGGCGAGCTCAACGTCAAGCGGGTCACCGTCGTGGACCCGGAGGCGATCACTCCGCCGACCCCGCCGGAGTGGCTCGTGCGCCGGGAGGGAGGGCTCTCGCTCGCCCTCCCGCGCGAGCCGAGCCAGGAGCTCCGGTTGGAAGGACTGGCGCGGGAGGTCCTCCGGCGGGTGCAGGCGGAGCGCAAGAAGCTCAGGCTCCGCTTCGACCAGAAGGTCCACCTGGAGCTCTGGGCGGAAGGGGAAGGGCTCGAGGCCCTCCGCGCGCACCGAAGCTGGCTCGCAGGGGAGGCACAGGCCACCCAGCTCGAACTCCACGTCTCCCCTCCTCCCCCCGGGACCGGGCCGCTGGAGACCGTCGACGAGCCGAAGCTCTCCTTCCGCCTCGTGCCCGTGCCATAAGCTCCGCCACCCCGGGCATACCCACGGTTGGCCCGCCTCAATCCCGGTCCCGCCGGGTCGGGTCTCCCCTGAAGCTACCTGTAGTTGCCCCCTTGAGGGGGGCCATGATCCCCGCGAAGACCCGCCGCTTCCTCCTCCGGGACTCGGACCCATCGATCCGCCTCCTCGCCCTTAGGGACCTCTGGGACCGCCCGACGAACGATCCTGAGGTCCGCGCAGCCCGCCGGCAGATCGGCCGGAAGGGATGGGCCGCGGAGATCCTGCGCCTGCAGAACCCTGGGGGCCACTGGGAGGTCTTTCGCAAGGACGAATCGGACCTCTACGTCCCCAAGTACATCTCGACGAACTTCCGGCTGATCGTCCTGGCCGACCTCGGGTCGACCCGCCGGGACCCCCGCATCGACCGCGCGGCGAAGCTGCTGCTCGACCGATGGTCCCACCCGAAGGAGGGGATCTGGGGAGAGCCCGGGAGCGAGACCTGCATCACCGGCAATGCGGTGCGCATGATGGTCCGCTTCGGCTTCGGGGAGGACCCGCGGGTCCAACGCGCCCTCGACTGGCTCGTCTCCGCCCAGAAGGCCGACGGGGGCTGGCACTGCTGGCGCTCCCGCACCGGCACCCTCGCCGCCTGGGAGGCCATGGCGGCCTTCGCGGCCCTCCCCCCGTCGTCCCGTTCGCCCCGGTTGACCCGGGCCATCGAGCGGGGGGCCGAGTTCTACCTGGAGCGGGGCCTCCTCCGGGAGGCCGATGGGAGCACCTACGGGCCGTGGCGGCGCATCCACTACCCGCACCACTACTACTACGATTTCCTCCTCGGGCTGGACTTCCTCACGGCCCTGGGCTATGGGTCGGACCGACGGCTTAGACCGGCCCTCGACCTGCTCGAGCGCAAGCGGGGGAAGGACGGAGCGTGGAGGCTCGACGCGGTCCAGCCGGACCTCGAGGCGTCGGACCCGTACCACCACCCCCCTCCGATCTATCCTGTGATGCTCGAGTACCTGGGGGAGCCGAGCCAGTGGGCGACCCTGGTCGCGCTCCGGGTGCTCCGACGGGCCGGACGCCTGTAAGGACCCCCCCCGGCGCTGCGCCCGGGATCCCCCCTTGGGCGAGGGGAGGGATCCCCGGATATCTTCCGAGACGAGTGAGGGGAACCCCGAGGAGCGGAGTCCGTCGCAGGGTCAGTCACTCTCCGGGCTGCGCTCTCGAACGCTCCCCCGGGGTTCGGTCTCGCGGAAGATGCGGGCCTGGAAGCGGTAGATCCGTGCCCCGGGCTCCCGCCAGCAACCCGGAGCGAGCCCCGCCTTCTCGCAGACCCCGTCGAGGAACTCTTCCGGGCCCCACCCCTGCTCGGGGGCGACCTGCGGGAGGAGCAGTCCCTCCACCCCCTCCGCCCGGAGGACGAGCCCGTCCCTCCCGATGCGGACCTGCGAGAGGACCTCCTCCGGGTTTCCCCCGGGGACCAGAGTGGGCACGGTGAGGAGCGAAACCTCGATCCGGAGATCCGGGAGCTCGCTCGGGCGGACCGGGGGGAAGCGCGGGTCCTCCCTCGCCGCGTAGAGCGCCGCCAGGGGGACGCTCTGGTGAAGGGGCGCGGAGGGGGTGGGGAAACCGACGCACCCTCGCAGCCGCCCCGAGGGATGCTGTTCGAGCGTGACGAAGACCCCCCGCTCGAGAAGGAGGGGGGAGGAGCTTGACGCCGGGCGAGCGACCCGACGGACCGCCTGCTCGATGGGGACGGTCAGCCCCTCCTCCAGGGTCCGCCGGGCCAACTGGACGGAGAGGGTCCCGGCTTCCCCTTCGAGCTCCTCCGGTAGTGGACCCGTCCCCACGCCCGGTGGAGACCCCACCACCTTCAAATACGCCTCCCCGGGTTCGAGCCCCCCCTATGCCCTTTCCCGAGGCGACGCAGCGGCTGCTGCTGAAGAAGATCTGCATGAACTGCTCCGCCCGCAACCCCATGCGGGCCGTGCAGTGCCGCAAGTGCGGCTACCACGGGCTCCGGGTCAAGTCGCGCGAGCGTTCGGGCAAGACGAAGTAGGGCGGCTTCCCCGCCCTACGAGGCCCCGGTCTCCGCGGGCGCCGCGACCCTGCGCGCTCTCCGCGTCTCCTGGGAGAGCTCCGCTCGCTTGCGGAAGAGGTAGGTGAGGTTCCGGTAGCCGTCCCTCCAGCTCGAGAGCTTGGGGCGGCCCCACCGCTCGCTGTACTGGATCGGCACCTCCTCCAGCTTGAAACCCCGGACGAGCACCTCGAGCTTGAGCTCCTCGGAGAAGGCCATCCCGTCCTGGCGGAGCTTGAGCCGGGGGAGGATGGAGCGCCGGAAGACCCAGAAGCCGCTCTGGGAATCGACCAGGACCCGCGCCGGGGCGTTCTTGAGGCTCGTGTGGAAGAGGACCCAGAGGGTCAGGTTCAGCACCCGGTTGCCGACCCGGTGCTCGGTGGTCATGGAGCGGTGCTCCAGGTAGGTGAGCCGGTCCCCGGTGAGGAAGTCGAGCTGATGGTGGATCAGGTGGAGGAGCATCCAGGGGACCTCGGCGGCCGGGTAGGTCCCGTCGCCGTCGAGGGTGGCGATGAACTCCCCCTGTGCCGCCTCGAAACCGGTCCGGTACGCCCGCCCGTAGCCCTTCCGGGGCTCGTGGAGGACCCGCGCCCCCATCTCCTCGGCGATCCGGGGGGTGCCGTCCGTGGAGTTCCCGTCGACGACGATCACGTCCCACTCGACCGGGTCCCGGAGGAAGAGCGACCGGTTGGCCTCCTCCGCGGCGGCCCGGAAAGCGCGGAGGGTGCGCGGGAGGCCCTCGGCCTCGTTGAGCGTGGGAATGACCAAGGTGGCGCGCATAGGCCCGGGAAGGGATTCTACCCCGTCCACCGTCTTAAGGGTGAGCTTGGTCCTCCCCGCGGCGGGGGGGAGGATGGGCGCCGCGGATGCGGAGGAGGAGCCCCCGGGCGAGGGGCCGGCCCACTGGTCGTTCGGGACGACCGCGGACGTGGGCATCGCCGCGCGGGCGGCGGACCTCTCCGGTCTGCTCGAGGAGCTCGCCCAGGCGCTCGTGGAGCTCATCACGGACCGGGCCTCCCTGGAGCCCGTCGGGCGGCGCACCTTCTCCCTGACGGCGGAGAACGACGAGGAGCTGGTGGTCGCGTTCCTCGAGGAGGTCCTCTACTGGCAGGACGCCTTCGGCTGGCTGCCGCGGACGGTTAAGGTGGAGCCCATCCCTCCCGGGCGCCGCGAGGTCCGGGGGGAGGCCCTGGGGGAGACGCTGGACCCCCGTCGCCACCCGCTCCGGCTCGGGGTCAAGGCCGCCACGCTCCACCGCCTCCAGGTGTCGCCCGACCGGCGCCGGGCGCGCGTGATCCTCGATATCTGACCCGGTCGGAAGGACGGCCTAGCCCCGCTGGGCCAGGTAGGCCCGGACCCCTTCGCCGAGCGTCGGGAGCTTCCCCCGCTGGTGGAGCTCGCGCTCCACCGCCGCGATCCCCCCCAGGAGGTCGGCGTCCTGGACGATCCCCATGTGCCCGATCCGGAAGATCTCCCCCTTGGCCTTCCCCTGTCCTCCGGAGACGATGACGTTGTGGCGCTCCCTGAGGCCTCCCCGGAAGGCGGAGTCGTCGACCCCGTCCGGATAGCGGATGGCGGTCACCGTGTCGGAGGCGTAGGCCGGGTTGGGGTAGAGCCTCAGCCCCAGCGCGCCCACCGCGGCACGGAGCGCCTCGGCCTGCTGGTGGTTGCGCTCCTGCCGGCGGGCCGGGGTCTCCTCCTTCAGGAGGAGAAGGGCCTCGCGCAGCCCCAGGAAGAGCGGGACGGCCGGGGTGAAGGGGGTGTCGTCCTTCTCGAGGCTCTTCAGAT
Organism: Thermoplasmata archaeon; assembly: GCA_021828085.1. Taxonomy (GTDB): domain Archaea; phylum Thermoplasmatota; class Thermoplasmata; order Lutacidiplasmatales; family UBA184; genus JAKATE01. The sequence goes on from JAKATE010000006.1 coordinate 18,043, forward strand.
GCTCGGCGAGGTCGTTGTAGAAGGTCTGCGGGTGGAGCGCCTCCCGGGCGCGCTCGGAGAGGTGGACCAGGACGAGGCCCGGAGGGGCCGCGAGCCCCTTCTGCGCGCCGACGACGAGGGCATCGACCTGGGCCGAGGGGCTCGGGGGAGGCAGTCCTGGGAGCGCGCTGATGGCGTCCACGAGGAAGAGCGCCCCGTTCTCGCGGGCGAGGGCCCCCACCTTTTCGAGCGGGTTGGTGAACCCCACGCTGGTCTCGTTGTAGACCATCACCACGGCCTTGTAGCGCTCCTTGGTGAGCTCCGAGCGCACCGCGTCGAGGTCGAAGGGTTCCCCCCACGTCCCCTTCACCACGACCGGGTGGGCGAAGCGCTGGACGATCTGCCCGAGACGGTCGCCGAAGTGGCCGTTGGTGAGCACCAGCGCCTTCTCCTCCCGTCCGACGAGCCCCGAGACCATCGCCTCGAGGCCGGCGGTGCCGCTGCCGGTGAGGACGACCTGGTGGCCGCTCGTCCCGAAGACCAGCGGGAGCATCTCGCGGATCTCACGGATGACCGAGTGGAAGTACTCCCCCCGGTGGTTCAGGGCCGGGGTGGCCATGGCCTGGAGGATGCGCGGGTGGACGCGCACCGGCCCGGCCAGCAGGAACGTGCTGGTGTACGGATCGAACCGGTCGCTGGCCGTCCCGGTGGCCGTCTCGCCCAGCGACTTCGTGCTCGTCGGTTTCGCCACGGGGGCCGTCACGCTCGTCATCGCTTCCACACCTCTGGATTCACGCAGAACTCGGGGGTCTCGCCCCTGAGGACCTTGAGGACCTGCTCCACGGTGGTCCGGCCGGCCCGCGCCTGCGCCTCCCGCGTGGAGGCGCCGATGTGCGGGGTCGTGAAGATCTTCGGATGGGAGAGGAGCCGCAGGTCCTTCGGAGGCTCCTCCTCGAAGACATCCAGGGCGGCTCCGGCGAGATGCCCCTGCTCGACCGCCGAGAGGAGCGCCGCCTCATCCACCAGGCCCCCCCGGGCCGCGTTGATGAGGATGGCTCCCCGGGGCATCCGCTCGAGCTCGGCCGGCCCGATCATGTGGTGGGTCTCGGGGGTGAGGGGGGTGTGCAGCGAGATCACCTGGCTCGTCTCGAGCAGCTGGGGGAGCGGGAGGAGGGGGGTCCCGTCCTCGGTCCGGGTGAGGAAGGGATCGTACGCCTGCGCTCGCATGCCGAAGGCCCGGAGGCGCTGGGCGGTCTCCCGGGCGATCCGGCCGTAGCCGACGAACCCCACGCTCCGCCCCTTGAGCTCGAGGCCGTTGCCGGCCTTCTTCCAGTTGCCCGAGCGCAGCGCGAAGGACTGGCTGCCGAAGTCCCGGGCCACGGCGACCAGGAGCCCCACGACCAGCTCGGCCACACTCTCGGTGGCGGCCTGGGGGGCGTTCACGACCGGGATCCTCAGCCGCGTCGCTTCGGCCATATCGATGTTGTCCACGCCCACACCGGCGCGGCCGATGACCCGCAGACCCTTGGCCGAGGAGAGGAGCGAGGCGGTGACCTTGGTGCGGCTGCGGACGAGGAGGCCCTGGGCCTCCCCCAGCCGACCGGCGAGGGCGGCAGGGGTGGCGGAGAGGTCCTCTACGACCGCGCTCCGCCGGAGCTCCTCCACGGCAGTGGCGTCGAGCTCATCGGCCACCAGGACCCGGGGCGGAGCGTCTTCCACGAGGCCGCGAACCTCCCCGCGACAAAAGCTTTCACGGCAGCTTACGGGTGGGGGGATTGCGCCTTTGGATGGGGCGAGGTCCGCCGCGGCCGAAGGAGCGGCTGGTCGTGGAAGAGCAGGATCCCTCCCAGCGGGACGAGGAAGATCCCCATGGCCCACCACCAGAGGAACGTGGCGACCCAGATGTAGACCAGGCCAAGGCCCGTGAAGAAGAGCACCCCCCCGAGGATGATCTCCCAGCCGAGCGGGTGGCCTCCGGTGTTGAAGTGCGCGACGGCGTGATGCTCCTCGAAGTGTTCTTCCGGTTCCGGGGGGTACATCGCGGGCGTTACAGGGAGGGGTCGCTTAAGGCTAGCTGTCCGAACGCTCCGTTGTCTGAGGGGAGAGGGACGATCACCCCGATCCGCACCGGCGGGAAGGCTCCGGAGGGATCACGGCGCGCCTCTGCGGGGACCGGTTCCCTCCCCCCGGCACCGTTCACCCTTTCCGGGGGAAGTGGTCCTCGACCCATTCCGCCACGGCGTCGATAATGAGGTAGATACCGGCCAGGGAGAGGACCGCGGCCACGATCAACAGGCTCCAGGTGAGCCCGTACTGCAGCCCGGCGGCGCAGCCGCTCGGATCGTTGTTGATCGGTTGACAGATCTGGGTGAGCGTGAGCTGCGCCATCTCCGCCGCGATGTGGGAGAGGAGGAAGAAGAAGGTCCCCGTCAGGACCAAGGCGCTCCCCGAACGTACTCCCATCGGCTTCGCTCGGGCCGGAGACCCCGGTTCCGAGTGGGAGTTTCCAAGTTATCAAGATATTTGATTCTTGCGCGATAGTTTGTCAAAAGTACCCGCTGTGTCCAACGAATGTGACGACAAGCATCCTCGTATTGGCCGTCCTTTGCGTTCTCCCCTTGGCAGAGCGGCCAGTCCCTTACCCCCCCGGAGGGCGCGGCCCCTGCGGGTCCGAGGTCCCCTTCGGAGGGAGAGCTCCCCCATCGGAAGCCCCTGACCACCGCGGAACGGCGTACGGGGGTCCTGCTAGCCTTCGGCCGGGGGGGAGCGAGGGGAGCGCCTCACCAGCGCCGCAACGCCACCGGCGGGGGTGGCGTCGGCTTCTCCCCCTTGCGCACGAACTGCACGAGCTTGCCCGGTCGACGCTTGCGCCACGGCTGGAGGTCCAGGGAGTAGCCGGCGCCCTTCATCCGCCCGGCGACCTCGTCGAAGGCCGCCGCGCTCAGGAAGAGCTCCTGGGGGCGGAACGGGGTGCTCTCCGGATAGGGCCCGGGGAGGGTCACCCAGAGCACCACCTCCAACCCCGGCGGACGCGCGTGGCGCCCCTTGACCTCCCGCAGGTCCTGCGCATAGTCGATGGGAGGGCTCGACCAACCCAGCTCGACGCTCTTCCCGTCCTGGAAGTTGAGGAGGAGACCGGAGCGCTTGACCTCCAGCGAGACCGGGTGCGGCCGACGGATGAACGCCGCGCTGAAGGGGACGAGGCTCAGGAAGATCACGAGGATCGCGAGGGTGAGCTCGAAGGTGGTCTCCGGGTACGAGCCGTAGAGGTCGATGTAGACCCAGTCGACGATCAGATAGGCCGCCAGGGCGAGCATCGCGATCCCCGCCCCGATCCCGATCCAGCGCCGCTCCCGGCCGGCCTGGTACTGGGCCTGCGTATCGTAGCGCGTCACGGGATCCCCTCCAGTGTCCCCCGGCCGTAACGGATCGCCTCACGGTGGGCGCAACGGCCCTCTCCGCGTCCTGACCTGGCCGGGGCTGTTGGACTCCGGGGTTGTCCTCGCGTCATACCGTACGGACGACACGTCCATAGACAGGTCAGGAGGGACCCTTCGTCGGCGTCCAGGCTTCCCCCGCGAGGGGGGCCGGCCTTCCGGAGCGCTTCCAGGGTCAAGAAGCCTCCCCCGAGAGGGTTTCCCCCCCCTCGGGCCCCTCCTCGGAGGCCCCCGCCACCCGATCGAAGAGGAGCACTACCCCGGCCAGCGCGGCGATCGCCACGACCAGGACCACGGGGAGGTAAGCCGTGGTGGGGCCCTCGGCGACCGCCACGAGGAAGGCGAGCACCCCGGCCAACGCCGGCAGGAGCGTCTGGAGGGCCGTCAGGAGGGGGGCGGGGGAGGCCTCCTGCGCGAAGGGGACGGTCACGGTCGCCACGAGGAGGATCCCTGCGACGACGCCGGCGAGGTCCGCGAGCCCCCCTGCCCCCAGCGCGGCGGCCACGCCCAGGTAGACCAGCGCCAGGGGAAGGCTCGACGCCCAGGGGATGGGATCGGGGAGGCGACGAAGGACGAGGAAGGCGCTCCCCGCCCCCGCGAGGACGAGCAGCAGCACTCCGGCCCAGAGGCTGTTGAGCGGCCGCACCAGGAAGAAACCCCCCAGCACGCCGAGGAGCGCGACGAGGACCTCCCGGGCGCTCAATCTCCAGGGCCTCCACCACCCGGCGGAGCCGACGGCGACCGTCGTGCCGTTCATGGCCCCGCCCCCCGGGAGGCCGTGACGGGGCGCCGGAGGAAGTTCACCAGCGGGGCGAGCGACCCGTACTCCGTCCAGTCGATGACCGGCGCGAACGCCCAGGCGTCCGTGACGCGGCGGCGGCGGAGGAGAGCGGCCATCCTCGCCGCCAGCTCCCCGGCCACCTGGGTCTGGTCCAGCTCTTCCGAGTACAAGGGGAGCGGGGAGGGGGAGAGCAGGAGGGTCGGGTAACCACGGCGACGCAGCTGGTAGCCGATGGAGAAGGTCTCCTCGTCGTCGAGCGGGCTGAGGAAGAGGGTGGGGGTCCCGGAGGGGATGCTCCGGCTCACCGCGATGGCGAGCCGCTCCAGGGGGGGAAGGGAGTCGGTGATCTCCGATTCAGAGAGGAGCTTCTCGATCTGGTAGCGCTGGACGCGGCCCGACCGGAGCGGAAGGACCCGGGGGAACTCCTGGAAGAGGGCGAGCCCCACCCTCACCTTCTCCCGGAGGAGCTCGCGGGCGATGCCGACCGCGGCGGCCCGGCAGACCCCGAGGAGGTCCTCCTGGTTCGAGCGGGTGAAGTCCCCGCGCCTCAGGTCCACCACGAGGAGCAGCTCCCCCGATCTCTCGGCGTAGAACTCGTTGCTCATCCAGTCGCCCCGCCGGGCCGTCGCCCACCAGTTGATCGCGTTGCGGTTCTCCCCCGGGAGGTACGGGCGGACGTTGTAGAACTCCCCGCCGGGTCCCGAGCGCGACGAGCGCGCCTCCCCGGGGAGCAGGGTGGTGTGCCGCAGGTTGACCTGCCGGAGCCTCTTGAGCTCGGGAGGATAGCTCTCGAGCAGCACCGGATCCCCGCTGACCCGGAGCGGGATCTCGGAGAGCCCCAGCGCGTCCCTCCAGAGGACCCGGGGAGGCGGGAGGGCCTCGAAGAGCGGCCGGTAGGGCTCGAAGGTGTACGTCACGGAGGCGTTCCCCTTCGATGGGATCCGGGTCTCCAGTTCCCGGTACCCCAGGAGCCGGGTCCCCCGGACCGTGCCGGTCCTCGTGACGAGCTCCCCCGCGGGGCGCCGTCCGGCGAAGGAGAGTTCCCAGCGGACCTCGAGCCTCCGGTCCTCCTCCACGACTCGGCCCTCGGCGCGGACCTCGGTCCCCCCCGCGGGGGCGAGGAGCCACGGGGTCAGCGGCGAGACCAGCAGCGGGACCGCGAGCAGGAGCGCGGGAGGTGAACTGAAAAGGAGCCCGAGCACGAAAGCGGACCCTCCGAGCCCGAAGAGGAGGAGGGATCGCGCACGCCAGGTGAACCGGGTCTCCGGGACCCGGTCATCCTCCGGGGGGGGCGGATCGGGCACCTCTCCCCCGTCAGACCACCTTCGGGACCGGGACGCGGCTCAGCGAATCGCTCACCACGGCGGGCCCCCGGAGCCCCCGGATCCAGGGCTCCGGCTTGATCACCAGCCGGTGCCCCAGCGCAGGGACGGCGAGGGCCTTGATGTCGTCGGGGACGACGTAGTCCCTTCCTTCGAGCAGGGCATGGGCGCGCGCACACTTCGCCAGCGCGAGCGAGCCGCGGGGAGAGGCCCCCACCTCGACCCGCGCGTCCATCCGCGTGGCCCCCACGAGGTCCACGATGTACCCCTCCAGGACCCCGTCGAGGTTGACCTCCTCCACGAGCCGCTGGAGCTCGCGGAAGCGCTCCCCCCCGAGCGCCTGCGGGAGCGGAGGGAGGTCCGTCCGCGCCTCCCTCCGGCGGGAGAGGATGAGCCGCTCCTCCGCGGGGGTCGGGTAGCCCAGCGCAAGGCGGAGGAGGAACCGATCCACCTGCGCCTCCGGCAGCGCGTAGGTCCCCTCGAGCTCGATGGGGTTCTGGGTGGCGAGCACCAGGAAGGGGCGGTCCAGCGGGTAGGTGGTCCCTCCTGCCGTGACCTGGTACTCCTGCATCGACTCGAGGAGCGCGCTCTGCACCTTGGGGGGAGCGCGGTTGATCTCGTCGGCGAGCAGGACGTGGGTGAAGACCGGGCCCGGACGGAAGCTGAACTTCCCCGTGGGCGGGTCGTACACCTCCCCGCCGGTGATGTCGGTGGGGAGGAGGTCGGCCGTGAACTGGATGCGGTGGAAGGAGAGGCCCAGCGCGGAGGCGAAGCTCTTCGCGATGAGCGTCTTCCCCAGCCCGGGGAGGTCCTCGAGGAGGACATGCCCGTCGGCGAGGAGCCCCACGAGCAGGGTGCGGAGCGCCTCGTTCTTCCCGACGACCCGCTGGTGGACCGCGTCGAGCACCCCTTGGAGCTCGGCCCTGACCGCTTCCGGGTTCACGCCGGAGCCTCCCCCCGGTTCCCCGGGTCCTGACCCGGGACGGGGACGGGGGGCACGCGGAGCACGGACCGGTCCGTCCGGCGATCCTCCCGTCCGGCCCGGGCCATGCCACGCGCGAGCCCGGCAACCCCTGATATAGATTCTCGGAAAGTCGGGCGGTTCCGGCTTCGCTCCGAGCACGGCACGCCCGGCCGGGAAGGTCCGGTGGACCGGGCCCGTCCGCCCCCCGGGGGGGAGGCGACCCCGGGAACGAGGATTGATGAGTCCGGCTCCCTCGGGAGGTCCCGTTGGCCCCCATTCCTCAGGACCTGGGAACTGCGCTCCTGAACGCCTTCGGGGGCCACAACACCTTCGGCGTGCTTCTCGACATGCTGGCCCTGGTCTCCTTCGCCATCCCCACCGTCGTGAGGGGGGCGAAGATCCCCTTCGCGAAGGCGCTCCCGTACCTCGGCGTCTTCTCGCTGGTGCTGGGGATCGTCTCCATCAGCACGGGCCTCGCCAACAACGGCACCGACGAGCCGTACGCGGCGGCGCAGTGGCTGGGGGTGGTGCTCGCCGGCCACAATCCGTACGTGTACCCGGTGACGACGACCTACACCCAGTTCCAGCTCTACCCACCGCCGTACTTCCAGACGCTGCACTCCACGGCCCCTTTCGTCTACCTGCCGGTCTCCATGCTGTTCGTGATCCCGGGTGGCGGGACCGGGTTCAAGTTCTTCGCCCTCAGCGCCTGGGCCGGTACGCTCTACCTCCTGCGCAAGCAACCTTGGGGGGCGCTGGTCTGGGCGAGCCCGATCATGGCCCTGCTCGCCGCGCAGGGCTTCAACGACCCGCTCCCGATCTTCTTCCTCACCCTGGCGCTCGTTCCGCCCCTCCCGCGGACCGCCTCGAAGGCCTCCGAGTACGCCGCGCTGGGAATGAAGCAGTTCGCCCCGGTGGTCATGGTGATCTACTACTTCGCGCGCCGGAAGTGGGTCCACATCGGGCTCACCCTCCTGGTCACCTTCCTCATCCTGCTCCCCTTCGTCCTGTGGGGCCCGGCGAGCGAGGTCCTCTGCACCGGCTTCCTGCTCCCGACCCACTCCTGCCCCTCCTCCTACCCCCTCCCGGAATCGCTCTATGTGCACTGGAACTACTACCTCTGGCCGGTCTGGCTGGGGGCGCTCTTCGGTCCGCGGCTCTTCCAGTGGGCCCGGGGCCCCGAGGGACTTCCCCACTTCTCCTGGGCCTCGGCGAGGATCCGGACCTCCCGGGAAGGACGGCTGCGCCGGTCGCGACAGGTCGGTGCCCTCCTCCTGGCATACCTCCATTGGTGGTTCCATCCGTTGCTGGGACGGAGAACGGCCCGGGCCGCGGCAGGAGCTGGGGCGCCCCTCCGCTCGGTCCTCCCCGAGGAGGACCCTTTCGGGGACTGGCCGCCGCGGTGAGCCCCTCCCTGGACAGCGGGGGGTCGGAGAACCCGCGCCCCGAGGGGAGTTCCGCTGGCTTCTTACGGGAGAGGGATTACCGGGGCCTCCGTGCGCACCCTGATCACGGGCGCCGAGGGGTTCATCGGGGGGTATCTGTCAGCCTCCCTACGGGAGGACGGACAAGAGGTGCTGCACGGCATCTACCGCCCGGGCCCGGGCTACGCCCCCGGGCCCGCCCCCCGGGAGGTCCCCTGCGACCTCAACGACCGGGCCCGGGTCCGCGAGGTCCTGGCCCGGGAGAGGCCGGAGGTGGTCTACCACCTGGGCGCCCTCAGCGACGCGCACGGCTCCTGGCAGCACCCGGCGGAGACCATCCGGACGAACGTCCTCGGGACCCTCCATCTGTTCGAGGGGCTGCGGGAGGAGGGGCTCTCCCCCCGCGTCTTCGTCGCAGCCTCCAGCGCCGAGTACGGCTACACGGCCCGCCACGCGCACACCCTGGTGGAGGAGGACGAGCTCCGACCCGTCCACCCCTACGGGCTCAGCAAGGTCTGTCAGGACCTGCTCTCGCTGCAGTACCATCAGGCCTACGGGCTCCCGGTGATCCGGGGGCGGATCTTCAACACCATCGGGCCCGGGAAGACGGGGGATGCGCCCAGCGACTTCGCCCGGCAGCTCGTGGAGGTGGAACGGGGACGGCGCGACCACGTGGAGGTGGGGAACCTGGACACGGTCCGCGATTTCATGGACGTGCGGGACATGGTGCGGGCGATCCGGCAGGTGACGGAGCGGGGAGCCCCGGGGGAGGTCTACAACCTCTGCACCGGGACGCCGGTGCGTCTCGACGAGCTGCTCCACGGGATCCTCCGACAATCCCGCACCCCGGTCACGGTCCACCGCGAGCCCTCCCGCTGCCGGGCGGCGGACGAGCCCTGGATCGTGGGGGACAACCGGAAGCTCCGCGCCCTGGGAGGGTGGGCTCCCCGGATCCCGCTCGACCAGACCCTTCAGGATATCGTGGAGCAGTGGCGGGGCGTGGCGCTTCCCCCAACTCCCCTTCCGGGCTGACCGAGGGGCGAGCCGCGTTTGACGCTGACCGAAGGGGGGGCCTCCGCCCCGGACGTCACCGTCGTGGTCGCCACGCTCAACGAAGCGGGGAACGTCGGCCGCTTCTGGGAGCGCCTCGAGTCCGCGCTCGGACCGAGCGGGCATGAAGTGGTCTTCATCGATGATCACAGCACCGACGGTACGGCGGAGCTCTTGCGCGCCCTGGAGTCCCGTCATCCCCACGTCCACCTCCTCGAGCGTCCCACGCGGGGCGGCACGGCCTCCGCCCAGTACGAGGGCTGGCGGAGGGCCCGCGGGCGCTGGGTGGTGGTGATGGATGGGGACCTACAGCACCGACCGGAGGAGGTCCCCCGGTTCCTCCTTCCCCTCGAGCAGGGGGAGGCGGACCTGGTGGTGGGCTCGCGCTACGTCCCCGGCGGCTCGGCCCCGGAGCGACCCTGGGGACGCTCGCTCATCT
>JAKATE010000134.1 GCA_021828085.1 Thermoplasmata archaeon
CCTGGGCGGTGGACGCGCTCCGGGTGGTGGGGATCCCGGGCTACCAGGGGCTCGGCTTCGGCCTCACCGGCGACCTTCTGGGGACCCTCGCCACCTCGGTCCTCTACGTCGCGATCTCGGTGGCCGTCTTCCGGCGCGTCGAGCACCACCTCCTGGAGGCGGGGACCGCCGATGAGTACTGAGACGGCCGCCGCCCCCCGCGCCAGCTTCTGGCGGGTCCTCTGGACGAACGCCCGCTTCGCCCCGCGCACCACGCTGGGCTTCATGCGCGTGGACTTCGTCCTCGGGGAGGTCTTCGTCCTCTCGCTCACCCAGATGGCCTTCTTCGCCTTCGTGGCCACGCTCGCGGGCAACCCCGCCTCGTCCGTAAGCTACGTGGTGGTCGGGAACGCCGTCTCCTCCGTGACCTACTCGAGCATCTTCTCGGTCTGCCAGACGACCGACTCGGAGAAACAGCAGGGGACGCTGGAGCCGCTGCTCGCCACCCCGGTGAGCCGCTTTCCGCTCTACGTCGGCCGCGGGATCGTCCCGGTCCTCATCTCCCTCTCCAACGTCGCCGTGGGGCTCGCCTACGCGGTCTTCCTCTACCACGTCCCCGTGGCCTCGGGCGCGCTCCTTCCTCTCGCGGTCTCGGTCTTCCTCACCGCCTTCGCCATGGTGGGGTTCGGCCTCTTCCTCGGCGGGATCGCCCTCTTCCTGAGGACCTCGATCATCCTGGGGAACATCTTCCTGTTCCTCGGCCTGGTCGTCTCAGGGGTGAACTTCCCCGTCTCGCAGCTCCCGGTCCCCCTCCAGTGGGTGGGGTACGGTTTCCCCCTCACCTGGGGCGTGGCGGCGGTCCGGGCGTCCCTCGCCGGGGCCTCCTGGGTGGCGCTGGCTCCGGACTTCGGCTACCTACTGCTCTCCGGGATCCTCTCCTACGCCCTCGCCATGGGTTTCTTCGGGGTGTTCGAGCGGCTGGCCTTCCGGACCGGCAGCCTGGTCCGCTTCTAGGTTCCCGGGGGCGGTGGGCCCGAAGGGGCCCTCTCGAGCCTTCGGGGCCCTTCCCGCCAGGGCCAAGATAACCTTATCAAGGGGGCCCTGGTCGGGCCGCCCAGAGGCACCACGATGCCCCAATGGGCAGTCCGTGGCTCCTACCTCGCCCGGCGCGACTACTGGCAGCGGTTCACGTGGGTCCGGCCGGCCCCCAACGCCGACGCGGCGCGGGAACGCGCCCTTTCGGAGGTCGGGGGTTGCCACCACGTGGCCCGCCGGTGGATCCGGGTCGAGAGCGTGGAGCCCGTCCAAGAGCCGCCATGAGGTCCGAGCAGCCCGGGCCCTCGCGCCGGCCCAGCGAGTCGGAGATCCAGGCCGAGCTGATGCGCTTGGACCTGTACAAGAACCAGCTCACCACGCTGACCCGGCAGCACGAGCTGCTCATGGTCTCTCTCGAGGCGCACAGCCGCGCCGAGGAGGCGCTCCGCGCCATGGACCAGTTCGTCCCGGACCAGGAGCTCATGGTCACCGTCGGCGCCGACACCTACGCCTGGGCCACGCCCCGGAGCCGCGAGCGGGTGCTCGTCGGGATCGGCCGGGGGTTCCTCGCCGAGGTCCCCCGGGAGCGCGGGCTCGAGATGCTCGAGAAGCGGAGCACGCGCCTCGAGGAGAGCGCTCGCGAGCTCTTGCAGCAGATCCAAGCCTTGGACACGGAGATGAACGCCCTGCAGGCGCGTCTCCAGATGGCCGTGCAGGGCGAGCCCGGCCGGAGGGGCGCCGCGGATGTGGGCTCGGATTAGGGAGCGCCTCTTCGGGAAGACCAGCGAGAAGCCGGCCTCCTCCGAGGCTTCCGAGGCCCTCGGACGGCCGGGACCGAGCTCCGAGCAGTACTTCACCGACGGCTTCGGCTTCCGCATCAAGGAGAAGGTCCTCGACACGGTGCTCGAGAGCCTCGAGGGAGCCCTCCTGGAGTCCGATGTCGCCCTCCCGGTGGCGGAGCGCCTCTGCCGCAACGTCCGCAAGGGGCTCAAGGACCGGCGGTTGCGCCTGGGGGAGGACCCGGCGGAGGCCATCGAGGCCTCCCTCCGGGAGACGGCGGCCCGGATCCTGAGCGTGGCCCCCCTCGACGTGGAGGCGCTCATCCGCGCCGGTACGAGGCCCTTCGTCATCCTCTTCCTCGGCGTGAACGGGTCCGGGAAGACCACCACCATCGCGAAGGTGGCCCACCGCCTGCGCTCCGAGGGGTTCAGTGTCGTACTCGCCGCGGGGGACACCTTCCGCGCGGGGGCCATCGAGCAGCTCAGCCACCATGGGGACCGGCTGGGCGTGAAGGTGGTCCGGCAGGGGGAGGGGGCCGACCCCGCCTCCGTCGCCTTCGACGCGGTGGAGCACGCCCGGAGCCGACGGGCGGACGTGGTCCTCGTGGACACCGCCGGGCGTCAGCACACCAACATCAACCTGGTCGAGGAGGCGAAGAAGATCCGGCGCGTGGTCAAGCCCCAGCTCACGCTCTTCGTCGGGGACGCCTTGAGCGGCAATGACATGCTCGAGCAGGCGCGCCTCTTCGAGAAGGAGCTCGGGTTCGAGGGGGCCATCCTCACCAAGCTCGACTGCGACACCAAGGGCGGATCCGCGCTCTCCATCGCCTCCGAGGTCAAGCGCCCCATTGTCTGGGTGGGCGTGGGCCAGGAGTACGCCGATCTGCGCCCCTTCGACGCCGGCTGGATGGTCAACCGCCTCTTCCCGCCGGGCCCGGGGGTGCCCGCGTGAGGGCCGAGCTCACCGTCGTGCTCGACCGTCCCAAGGAGGACGGGAACATCGGCGCGGTCGCCCGCGCCATCAAGAACTTCGGCGGTCGCTCGCTGGTGTTGGTGGCCCCCCGCGCCCCGCTGGGAGGGGAGGCCTACCGGCGGGCCATGGCCGGCCGGTCGCTCCTTCAGCGGGCGAAGATCGTCGACCGTCTGGAGGAGGTCCTGGAGACCCAGGACCTGGTCATCGGGAGCACGGACCTCTCCACGGGCCGTACGGACTCGTACCTCCGCCGCTCGGTGACGCCGGCCGAACTCGGGCGGATCCTGCGCGCGGTCTCGGGAAAGGTCGCGCTCCTCCTCGGTCCCGAGGACAACGGGCTCGACCGGGAGGCGCTCGAACGCTGCGATCTCCTCGTCCACATCCCCACGGACCGCCGATCCCCCTCAATGAACCTCTCCCACGCGGCCGCCGTCCTGCTTTACGAGATCTACCAGCGGCAGACGCCGCCACTTCCTCCCTCGCTCCGCCCCCCACCGGTCCCGCTGGGGGGACGCGAGGAGCGGCTCTTCTACGAGATGCTCGCCCGATTCCTCGAGGAGATCCACTATCCCAAACACAAGCGCCCCGCCATGGCACTGCTCGTGCGGCGGGTGCTGGGGAGGGCGCTCCCCTCCTCCTACGAGTACAGCATGCTGCTCGGTTTCCTCAGAAGGGCCGAGTATGCCTGGAGGAAGGAATGGAAGAGAACGGGACTCCCTGGTTGAGGGTCAGAGGCGTCGGACGAGAGAGACTGGGCCGGTTCCTGGCCGAGTTCCTGGAGGAATCCGGCTACACCGTGTCGGAGGTGGAGGACCCGTCGGGGAGCACCCCCTCGCTGAGGATCTCCGCCGAGCTGACGCGTCCGCCGCCGGCCATCCCGGGCTCGATGAGGTCGCTCGCCATCCGCTTCTCCCCCACCGCCGGCGGGAGCCAGGCCATCTGGGAGCTCCCGCGGGGGCTCGCCAACCCCGCCGACCGCGGCCGGGCCGAGCGTTTCGTGACCGAGATGCTCGCGCGGCTCGACCAGCGGGTGGCCACGGAGACGCGGGGGACCTCGCGCCTGGTCCGCGAGCGGCCGGGCAGCTTCCCTTTCGATCCGCCCAGGCTGGAGGCTTCGGGCACCGAAGCCGCGCGTCTTTCCGTCGCTCCCCCTCGGGCGGGCACCTCCCCGCCCTGAGCCCCCGCACGGGAGCTCTCCTCCTCCCTGGGGAGAGGCCGTGGAGGGACCGGCGGGGCCGGTCCCCACCCCCTCTCACCGCGCAGCTTACCAAAGGGTAATAAGCGGGTCCGGGGTGACGCGCGCGCTCCGACCATGGCCCGTTCCGCCTATCGGCACAGTGCAACGAGCTTCCGTCGCCTGCTCAAGCCCGAAGGGGCGAGCGAGCGCCGGGCCACGCTCATGACCTGGCGGAGGACCCCCGCGGTGACCCGGCTCGAGCATCCCTGGCGACGGGAGCGGGCCCGAGCGCTCGGATGGAAGTCCAAGCCGGGCTTCGTCGTGGCCCGGGTGCGCCTTCGCCGGGGGGGCCAGCGCAAGCGCGCCATCATCGCCGGGCGCCGCCCGAAGCGCAAGGGGATCCTTCGCCTCACGCTCGCCAAGAGCCTCCAGCGCATCGCCGAGGAGCGCGCCCAGAAGCATTTCCCCAACCTCGAGGTGCTCAACTCCTACTGGGTCGGGGAGGATGGCCACAGCCGCTTCTTCGAGGTCCTCCTGATCGACCCGGACCATCCCGTGATCCGTACGGACCCAAAGGTATCGTGGATCACGGAGCCCGCGCACAAGGGCCGCGTCTATCGCGGCCGCACGAGCGCCGGTCAGCGGGGCCGGGGCCTGCGGTGGAAGGGCACGGGAGCCGAGCGCATGCGCCCCTCCCGCAAGGCGAACCAGAAGTACTTCCGGCGGACGCAGACCAAGGTCATTCCTTAGACCGGGGTCTCCCGGCGGCCGCCCTCTCCTTTGGGCAGGGTGCTCAGGAAGTGTTCCAGCGGGGCTCCCGAGAGCCGGCTCTCGCGCTCGGCCCAGCTCGCCAGGTCCTCCACGCACCGGATGCCCCCCTCCCGCACCGTGAGGGCGAACCGGCGCCGGAAAGATCCATCGGACTTGAGCCGCCCATCCTCGAAGAGGAGCCGGAGGCGGTTGGCCAGATGACCCCCCTTCCCGTCCCAGTCCGTGAGCAGGATGACCCGGCTCGGGCGCCGGTGAACGATGCGCTCGGCGAGCCGGGGGAGGGAGACCCCCTGGTGGACCAGGTGGATGGAGGAGAGCGGGACCCCCAGGGTCGAAAGGGCGCGGCGGTCCCGCTCCCCTTCCACGAGCACGAGGGCCCGGTCGGCGACCGCCTCCCGGAGATCCGCCAAGGTCCTCAGGAACTCCTGGAAGTTCTCCGCTGGAGGCAAGACGGCCACCGACCCCCGAAGAACCCG